>CP063163.1:40000-340000 GCA_014960805.1 Cytobacillus suaedae
GTTATTCGGACTTCAAGTGGAGCATTCTCGCTTATCTAGTCTGAATCAGAGTTTTATTCGGACTTCAAGTGGAGCATCCCAGCTTATCTAGTCCGAATCAGAGTGTTATACAGACTTCAAGTGGAGCGTCCTCGTTTATCTAGTCTGAATCAGAGTGTTATTCGGACTTCAAGTGGAGCATTCTCGCTTATCTAGTCTGAATCAGAGTGTTATTCGGACTTCAAGTGGAGCATCCCAGCTTATCTAGTCCGAATCAGAGTGTTATATAGACTTCAAGTGGAGCGTCCTCGTTTATCTAGTCTGAATCAGAGTGTTATTCGGACTTCAAGTGGAGCATCCTCGCTTATCTAGTCCGAATTAGAGCGTTATTCAGACTTCAAGTGGAGCATCCCCGCCTTACTAGTCCTAGTCCGAATTCAGAGTTCACCCTTCAGATAGGAAGAGCAAATCCAAGCTGAATCAATCTGAAAACAATGTCCACCCGAACTCACCCATCTACAAATCTATATATCTAAGCCCAAATTTCCTCCCTATAGACAGACACAATAATTCAAAAGTGTCATAGAGTAATAAAAAAAGATAGTCGGAACCTTTTACTAAATTAAAAATTGTGTATACAACTTAGGGGAATTGGACAGAATTAGTGTATGGAGGTGGAGGCATATGAGTTCACTCATTGCAAAACAGAACATTGGGGAAACGTGCATTATATGTGAACAGAACAGAGATAGAGGCATACACCTGTACACAAAGTTTATTTGTACTGATTGTGAAAGAGACATGATACAAACAGAAACAAATGATCCGAAGTACCTTTACTATTTATCAAAATTAAAAAAAGTGACAACACCGGAGATATATTCCTAGATTTCAAGGCCCAAGAGAGGGCCTTCTTTTTTTGCTTGCAATAGGTTTTTCTTAATTTAGCTACCTGAAAAATATAATATACTACCCGCAACGTTTATCCTCAACTCTTATTCTTTTTTCCCTTTTTCCTGTTATAATAGGTAAAGTCAGTGCATGTCTCGAGTTAAAGGAACGTGAAAAATGGACCAACGACAAACACCGCTATATACAGCATTGGTTAAGCACCTTCAAAAGAATACAATCTCTTATCATGTACCAGGTCATAAATCAGGGGTGGTCTTTCCAAAGGATGCTAGAAGCCTCTATGAAGATTTACTTAAAATTGATGTGACCGAGCTTTCTGGCTTAGATGACTTACATGACCCAGAGGGACCTATAATGGAGGCACAGCAGCTAACTGCAGCGTTATATGGGGTTAGAGAAAGCTTTTTTCTTGTCAATGGTTCAACAGTAGGTAATCTTTCGATGATATTAGCGGCATGTAACGAAGGAGATACTGTACTCGTTCAACGAAATTCACATAAGTCCATTATGAATGGGATTCAGTTAGCTGGGGTACTACCTGTTTTTTTAAAGCCTGAATATGATATAGAGATGAAGGTCGTTTCTGGTGTTTCAGAAGAAACAATTAGGAAAGCATTTTCTCGTTATCCAAATGTGAAAGCCATTGTTTTAACCAACCCAAATTATTATGGGTTGAGTAGTAATTTGTCAGACATTGTTAAGTTGGCGCATGAAAATGGGACAAGTGTTCTAGTGGATGAGGCTCATGGTGCTCATTTTATTCATGAAGGATTCCCTATCTCTGCTATTGAGTATGGGGCGGATATTGTTGTGCACTCTGCTCATAAAACACTTCCGGCAATGACAATGGGCTCCTACCTTCATTTTAATAGTAATTTAGTTGATATAAAAAAGCTTAAACTTTATTTACAGATGCTACAATCAAGCAGTCCGTCATACCCAATTATGGCTTCTCTTGATATAGCTAGGAGTTATTTAGCTTCATTTGATAAACAAGATATAGATAGAATAAGAGAGCAAGTAACATTATTTAAAAAGGAACTGAATCAAATTCAAGGAATAAGAGTTGTTGAACCAGAAAACCCTTTACTCAGTCAGGATTTATTAAAAGTTACTGTTCAGTCTGAATGTTCTTTATCTGGATATGAACTTCAAAAAATCTTTGAACAAAAGGGTATTTTCACAGAATTGGCGGATCCTTATAATGTTCTTTTTGTCTTACCTTTAACAACAAAGTTGGATAATGATGATACCATTTCCAGAATAAAAGAAGCTCTTCAAAACAGTGTTGAAGAACAATGTATTATAAATACTACTTACCTTTCTTTTGAACCTTTATCAGAATTAGCTATAGGGTATAAGGATCAAAATAAATATAGTCAGATAAAGATTCCAATCGAAAAGGCATGTGGTTATGTCTCTGCAGAGATGGTTACACCATATCCACCAGGAGTACCATTGCTTATGGTTGGAGAAATGATATCAAAAGAGCAAATCGAGTTGTTATTAAAATATAAAAACAGCGGAGCAAGATTTCAAGGTTCGGTTGTCATAAAAGAAAACTCATTAATTGTATTTGATAAAAAATAATTAACAATGTGATTAGGAGTTAAGTAAAAGGAGAATGGATTGTGACTGGTTATTTTATCACCTTTGAAGGCCCAGAAGGAGCTGGGAAAACAACAATTTTAGCTTTACTTGAAAAAGAGCTTCGAGAGAAAGGATATGACGTTCTTTCTACGAGGGAACCTGGTGGAATTGCGATATCAGAACAGATACGTTCTGTTATTTTAGATAAAATGAATACTACGATGGATGGCAGAACCGAAGCACTTTTATATGCGGCAGCTAGAAGACAACATTTAGTTGAAAAGGTTATTCCAGCATTAAAAGAGGGAAAAGTTGTATTATGTGATCGATTTATTGATAGTTCGCTAGCATATCAAGGACATGCAAGAGGACTTGGAATAGAAGAGGTATTATCTATAAATGAGTTTGCAATTGATCAGGTTATGCCTTCTCTAACGTTATTATTTAAGATAAGCCCTGAAAAGGGAATGGAACGAATCTACAAAAATGAAGATAGAGAAGTAAATCGATTAGATTTAGAGGCAATTGACTTTCACCATAAGGTTTATGAGGGTTATATGCTTTTGGCAGAACGATTTAAGGAACGTATTCAGGTGATTGATGCTGAACAACCTTTAGACGATGTGTTTTCTGAAGTAACAGAGTTAATTGAATCAATGTTAGCAAAATAACCTCAAAAATCATTAGATTTTGAGGTTTTTCTTACAGGTAGGACAATTCTTGCTATAATAAGAAATAAGATAGTGAACAATTTGTTACCAATAATCGTAAAATGAAGTATTCTAAAAAAAATGTTAAAATATAAGGAGGCTGAACTCATGAAGTTAATACTTGCAGTCATCCAGGATAAAGACAGTAATCGTTTACTTCAAGCATTAGTAGAAAATAACTTCCGTGCAACAAAGCTATCTAGTACAGGTGGATTTCTTAAGTCAGGAAATACAACGATCATGATAGGTACGGAAGAAATTAGAGTAGAACGTGCGTTACAAATTATTAAAGAAAATTGTAAGCATCGAGATCAATTAGTTGCGCCAATTTCTCCAATGGGTGGAAATGCAGATTCGTATGTCCCATATCCTGTCGAAGTAGAAGTTGGGGGAGCAACCGTTTTTGTTCTTCCGGTGGAGCAATTTCATCAATTCTAAGTTTATAGAGGAGTTATGGGATGAAAATTAGTCAAGATTTACGACTATCCATAGATAAAGGAAGAACAGACCAAAAGTCTTCTCTAACTGGGAATGTCAGATTTGGAGAGCTTGTACAAAAGCAAGAGAGCAAACTGCACATTGAGCAATTGAATAAGCTAATGGCTAATATAGATATTGCGGGACAACGACTTGATCGTTCCCGAACTTTCAAGGATTTAGCAAATTACAAACGTTTAGTAAAACAGTTTGTTGAACAGGCTGTTGACTTTGGAATGGAACTGAAACAATCACATAGCTGGAATTCTCAGGGACAAAGCAGATCTCTTAAACTTGTTGAAGAAATAGATCATACACTTATTGCTTTAACAGAGGATGTATTAGCTAATGAAAAGCAGTCCATTGATATATTGGGTAAAATAGGGGAAGTTAAGGGCTTACTTATCAACCTTTATATGTAAGGAAAGAGTGATTTTTTTGAGTAAATCGTGGGAACAGCTCGAGCATTATCAGCCTACAGTTTTAAAAATGATCGGTAATAGTATACAAAAAGGGCGTGTTTCCCATGCCTATTTGTTCGAAGGAAGTAGAGGAACAGGAAAGAGAGAAGTCAGCATCCTGTTTGCCAAAAGTCTATTTTGCTCGAATCCTGTTGATTACAAACCTTGTAATGAATGTTCTAACTGCCGAAGAATATCGTCGGGAAATCACCCAGATATTCATATCGTAGAGCCAGATGGTCTTTCCATAAAAAAGGGTCAAATCCAAGCTTTACAAGAGGAGTTTTCAAAGACAGGTGTTGAATCTAATAAAAAGTTATATATTATAGATCATGCAGACAAAATGACGACAAATGCTGCTAATAGTTTACTAAAATTCTTAGAGGAACCTGGTAAACAAACGGTGGCGATTCTTCTAACAGAGCAAGTTCATCGTATGCTAAATACGATATTATCTAGATGCCAAGTCTTACCTTTTAAGCCTTTGACACCACATGTAATAGCAGGTGGCTTGCAGGAAAATGGCTTTAATCCTTCTATGGCTCTTCTAGTTGCTCATGTAACCAATAATTTAGAAGATGCTACTGAATTATGCAAGGATGATTCGTTTGCACAGTCTAGAAAAATAGTGTTACAATTATATGAAGTATTAATAAACAGACCGGGGAATGCCCTCTTTTATATACAGGATAAATGGCTTACCCATTTTAAAGAAAAAGAAGAGCTATTCCTAGGGTTAGATTTATTATTACTAGTTTATAAAGATTTATTATTTATCCAGCTTGGTAATGAGGATAAGGTTATATATAGTGATATTATTCAAGAATTAAAACAACAGGCTCTTATTACTTCGGGAAAGCGAGTCTGTGATCAAATAGAAGCCATACTTGAGGCTAAAAAAAGGTTAAACACCAACATGAATCCACACTTATTGATGGAGCAATTGGTATTTAAATTGCAGGAGGGGTTACAGCTTGTATGATGTAGTTGGTGTACGCTTCAAAAAAGCGGGTAAAATATATTACTTTGACCCAAATGGGCTAGTCATTCCTGATCATGAATATGTCATTGTTGAGACAGTTCGAGGAATTGAATTTGGGAAGGTAGTCATTAATAAAAAACAAGTTGGTGAAAATGATATTGTTTTACCACTTAAAAAGGTTATTCGTATTGCGGATGAAAAAGATCGATTGATTGTAGAGGAAAATAAGCAGGCTGCAAAAGATGCTTATGAATCTTGTGTAGATAAAGTATCTGAGCATGGGTTAGATATGAAGCTGGTCGATGTAGAATTTACATTTGATCGCAATAAGGTAATTTTTTATTTCACAGCAGATGGAAGAGTGGATTTCAGGGACTTAGTAAAGGATCTAGCTGCGATTTTCCGCACAAGAATCGAATTGCGTCAAATAGGAGTTAGAGACGAAGCTAAGATGCTTGGCGGTATTGGACCTTGTGGGCGAATGCTTTGTTGTTCAACCTTCTTAGGTGACTTTGAGCCAGTATCAATTAAGATGGCTAAGGATCAAAACCTTTCTTTAAATCCTACTAAGATCTCAGGCTTGTGTGGTCGTTTAATGTGCTGCTTAAAATATGAAAATGACGAATACGAATCAGCGAAAGAGCAGTTACCGGATATAGGGGAGACAATTGAAACTCCGATTGGTAATGGTAAAGTCGTAGGATTAAATATATTAGAAAGAATTCTACAAATCGACCTTGGAGATGGAGAGCGTATTGTAGAGTTTTCATGGGAAGAATTAACGAAAGAAGGAGCGGTCTAGATTTAGCGACAGATTAATGAGGTGGATAACGTGGAAAAAAAAGAAATCTTTGAATCTGTTAGTAGCATGGAGGAGCAAATTGGTCATTTATATCGTCAGTTAGGAGATCTTAAACAGCATTTAGCAGAATTGCTTGAAGAGAATAATAACCTTTTAATTGAAAATGACCATCTGCGTCGCCGCCTTGATCAAACATCTGTTCAACAACAAGAAAAAACAAAAGGAAAAAAACCTGTCAAAAATAGTGCAGAAGCAAAAGTGGCTGATATCGGTGAAGGATATGACAACCTAGCACGACTTTACCAAGAAGGTTTCCACATTTGCAATGTCCACTATGGCAGTGTTCGAAGAGACGGTGACTGCTTGTTTTGTCTATCCTTTTTAAATAAGAAGTAAATGGACTTTTCTTTTATGAAAGGTCCATTTTTTTTCATGGGTTAGAAAATTATAAAAATGTACTTTGTGTATAATAATGACCTAAGGCATACTGCGTCCAGCTCCAGCGCCTAGCCCCTCGAGTCAAATAAGTGAGCACCATAAAAAGTCGAAGTACAGGCTTTTTATGTCACAGAACATTTGCTTGTCGGGGCTAATCAAGGCGCTTGCGCTTTTGTTCTTTATTTCATCACAATTTGGTAAACTAGGTTTAGTAAATGTACATAGTGAACACGATAATGAATATATCTTGAAAGGATTCTACTATACATGCTGGAATTATTCGATGACGAACGTTTAGATCATTTATTAGGAGAGAATTTGCGTATTATTCAGAGTCCCTCCGTTTTTGCTTTTTCCTTAGATACAGTACTGTTAGCTAAGTTTGTATATGTTCCGATTCAAAAAGGGAATTTACTTGATTTATGTACAGGAAATGGTGTCATTCCCTTGTTATTAAGTAAACGAACCAAGGGTGACATTACTGGGGTTGAAATCCAACAGAGAATTTATAGCATGGCGAAGAGAAGTATTGATTTTAACATGCTGAGCGACCAAATAAAGATGATTCATGGAGATATTAAGGACATGCCTAATGAGTTAGGTCATGGTAAGTTTGATATCGTCACTTGTAATCCACCCTATTTTCCAACGCCTAAGCAAGATGAAATTAATGAAAATGAACATTTAGCCATTGCTAGGCATGAAATCCATTGCACACTTGAAGACGTCATTCGTGTGAGCAGTCAATTAGTGAAGCAGGGAGGGAAGGTTGCATTTGTGCATAGACCTGGACGCCTGTTGGATATAGTTACATTAATGAGAAAATATCGATTGGAACCAAAACGACTGCAGTTTGTCTATCCGAAAGTAGGTAAGGAAGCAAATACCCTTTTAATAGAAGGAATTAAAGATGGTAAGCCAGATTTAAAAATTTTACAACCGTTAATTGTATATAATGAAGAAAATGAATATACAAAAGAACTACAAACCATTTTAAACGGCGAAGATTCTAAAGGACAATAGGTTCTAATAAAGGAGTATGCATACAATGTGGCAACAAAAAAGCTTTCAAAATACAAATAATGGAGGGATTCTATACCTTATCCCAACACCAATAGGTAACCTAGAGGATATGACCTTTCGAGCGGTTCGACTCCTAAAGGAAGTACATATTATAGCTGCAGAAGATACACGGCAAACCAAAAAGCTATGTAACCATTTTGAAATTGAAACCCCGGTGACAAGCTACCATGAACATAATAAGCAAAATAGCGGAGAAAAAATCATCTCTCTTTTAAAAGAAGGGAAGGATGTAGCCATAGTAAGTGATGCAGGAATGCCTACCATTTCAGACCCAGGTTATGAATTGGTTGTTCAAGCATTAGAAGAACAGTTTCATGTTGTACCCCTTCCAGGTGCCAATGCAGCTCTTACTGCTCTAATTGCATCAGGGCTTCCAACTGATCACTTTTACTATTTTGGTTTTTTAAATCGACAAAAGAAGGATAAACGAAAACAACTCGATTCCCTAAAGAATAGGAAGGAAACACTGATTTTTTATGAATCTCCACATCGATTAAAAGAGACTTTACAATTGATGCAAGAGATCTTGGGGAATAGAAAGGTCACACTTTCTAGAGAATTAACTAAGAAGTTTGAAGAATTTATTAGAGGTACGTTAGAGGAAGTAATTGAGTGGGCAACCGAAGAAAATGTAAGAGGGGAGTTTTGCCTACTTCTAGAGGGTGCAAAAGAAAGTGATATAGAAGATGAAGTGAATTGGTGGGATGATCTAACCATTATGGAGCATATCGAGCATTATATTGCTGAGAAATCACTACCTTCAAAAGAGGCGATCAAACAAGTTGCAGTAGATAGGGGATTACCTAAAAGGGAAGTTTATCAGCAGTATCATGTCGAATAAAAAATGGCTGTCTAGTAGTATCAATTACCTTTGCAAGGAATTTGATACATAGACAGCCATTATTACGTATTATTTTGCAACTTCTAGATTGCTTTGAATTTCTTGTAGAATTTGTTCTGCACCTTCACGGCTTAGTACAATTTTACCGCCAGCTAGAGCGATATTATGATCAGATACTTCTCCAGTTACATGACAAGTCATGTTTGGTTTATATTTTTTTAAGATGATTTTCTCATCGTCAACATAGATTTCAAGTGCATCCTTTTCTGCAATTCCTAATGTGCGACGCAGTTCGATTGGAATAACCACGCGTCCTAATTCATCAACTTTACGTACAATACCAGTAGATTTCATATTATGTTCTCCTCCCGTAATGAATATTACAAAAATCTATCTTTTTCGTCATTATTCGACAAAATAAATGTACTTTTATAATAACAGTGTTTCCAATAAACGTCAATAATTTAAATTACAAAACTTTGCATTTCTTTAAGAAAATGTCTAAAAAAATTCACAAAAGCATTGATTTATAGATGTTTGTAAAAAAATACAAGCTAGCTTTTATTATACATTTGATAACTTTTTTTCAAATCTTTTCTAGTAAATATTATACAGGCGATTCGACAAAATACAATATTTATTCGACAAAAAATGGCAAATGGTCTAATTTACCAAAATGTTGGTTAATCACTTAAGGCTTTTTTAAAAAAATTTAATAAACCACTCTGAAGCTTGACCGTTCCTTTCCGCTGCAGGTACTTGCTTTCCGCGGGGAGGGATGTGAGCCTCCTCGGCTTTGCCTGAGGGGTCTCACCGGATATCCCTCAACTCCCGAAGGAGTCAAGTGCCTTTCGCTTCAATCCACTCTTGCTTAAAAAAATTTAACTAGATACAATTTTTACGAATTTAACTTAGTTGACATTACTTCTATAAAGTATGTATATTTTGTTGATATAAGAGGTAATCATGAGTTTATGAAGAATTTAGTAGAGTAGAGGATTTTTTATGTCGAAGTTTACTCTCGTCCTAAAGGCGGGAGTTTTATTACTGTATATATATAGGAGGAAACTTACATGGCAGAGGAAAAAACATTTTATCTAACGACACCTATCTATTACCCAAGTGGGAAATTACATATTGGTCATGCTTATACGACTGTTGCTGGTGACGCAATGGCACGATATAAGCGATTACGTGGTTATGATGTTATGTACTTAACTGGAACTGACGAGCATGGCCAAAAAATTCAGCGAAATGCAGAAGAAAAAGGGGTCACTCCTCAAAAATATGTGGATGATATTGTTCATGGTATTAAAGAGCTTTGGGATAAGCTAGATATCTCCTACAATGATTTCATCAGAACAACAGAAGATCGACATAAAGAAATCGTTGAGAAGATCTTTGCTCAGCTTGTTGAGCAAGGTGATATTTATTTGGATAAGTACGAGGGATGGTATTGTACACCTTGTGAATCCTTTTATACAGAAAGACAGTTAGAACAAGGAAATTGTCCGGACTGTAATAGACCTGTTGAAAAGGTAAAAGAGGAATCGTATTTCTTTAAGATGAGTAAGTATGCAGACCGCTTACTTGCTTACTATGAGGAAAACCCCGAGTTTATCCAACCTGAGTCTAGAAAAAATGAAATGATTAATAACTTTATCAAGCCAGGGTTAGAGGACTTAGCGGTGTCAAGGACGACCTTTGACTGGGGTGTAAAGGTTCCTGGAGATCCAAAACATGTTATTTACGTTTGGATTGATGCACTGTCGAACTATATAACAGCTCTTGGTTATGGTACAGATACCGATTCTAAGTACTTAAAATATTGGCCTGCTGATGTTCACTTAGTAGGAAAAGAAATCGTTCGCTTCCATACAATCTATTGGCCAATCATGTTAATGGCTTTAGATTTACCTTTGCCTAAAAAGGTTTTTGCACATGGTTGGTTATTAATGAAAGACGGAAAGATGTCAAAATCTAAAGGCAATGTAGTTGATCCTGTAACATTAATTGACCGTTATGGATTAGATGCATTACGTTACTACCTATTAAGAGAAGTTCCATTTGGTTCTGATGGAGTATTTACACCTGAAGGATTTATTGAGCGTATTAATTATGATTTAGCAAATGATTTAGGAAACTTATTAAATCGAACAGTTGCTATGATTAGTAAGTATTTTGACGATACAATCCCTGCATATTCTGGTTCACAGACCGAATTTGATCAGAGTCTATCGAACTTTGCGAAAGAAACAGTTGTAAAGTATGAGCAATCGATGGAAAAAATGGAGTTTTCAGTTGCATTAACTTCATTATGGCAGTTGGTAAGCAGAACAAATAAATACATTGATGAAACTCAGCCATGGGTACTTGCAAAAGATGAAGCGAACAAAGATGCACTTGGTTCTGTTATGTCCCACTTAGCTGAATCACTTCGATTTGTTGCAGTACTTTTAAAACCGTTTTTAACAAAAACGCCTGAAAAAATCTTCACTCAATTAGGTATCATGGATGAAAAGCTTAAATCATGGGAGAGTTTAGAGGAATTTGGTTTGAGGATAGAGGGGGTTAAGGTAGCTAAGGGTGAACCGATTTTCCCTCGTTTAGAAACTGCAGATGAGGTTGAGTACATTAAGGTTCAGATGCAAGGAACTCCACAGCCGAAACAAGAAGAAAAGGTTGAGGTGCCAGAGGCTGAAGAAATCACAATCGATGATTTTATGAAGGTTGACTTACGAGTAGCAGAAGTGACACATGCTGAACCTATAAAAAAAGCAGATAAATTATTAAAGATCCAACTAGACTTAGGTTATGAGAAACGCCAAGTTGTATCAGGAATTGCACAATATTATAAACCAGAAGATTTAGTTGGAAGGAAAGTCATTTGTGTGACAAATCTAAAGCCAGTAAAGCTTCGTGGAGAACTATCTCAAGGAATGATCTTAGCTGGATCACTTGATGGAACTCTTTCTTTAGCAACAATTGCTGAGAATCTTCCGAATGGTGCTAAGGTAAAATAAATAGATATCGAATTTGGGGCAGATTATCATCTGCCCTTTCTACTATAAAGGAGGCGGAATACCAATGTTAATTGATACACATGCACATATTAATGCTACACAATTTGAATCAGACCTCGATGAAGTCATTGCACGTGCCAAGGATGAGGGTGTATCAACCATTGTGGTTGTTGGTTTTGATAGGGTTACCATTACAAAAGCGATGGAACTTACAGATACATATGAGAATATCTTTGCTACAATTGGATGGCATCCTGTTGATGCAATTGATATGACTGAGGAAGATCTTAAGTGGATAGAAGAACTTGCGGCTCATCCGAAGGTAGTTGCTCTAGGTGAGATGGGTTTAGATTATTACTGGGATAAATCACCTAAAGATATTCAAAAAGAAGTATTTAGAAAACAGATAGCACTAGCTAAAAAGGTGAAGCTTCCAATTGTTATACATAACCGAGACGCAACGGCGGATGTAGTGGAAATTCTAAAAGAAGAAGGCGCTCATGAGGTTGGTGGAATTATGCATTGTTTTACAGGAAGCTATGAGGTAGCAAAACAGTGTATGGATATGAATTTTTATATTTCATTCGGTGGCCCAGTGACATTCAAGAATGCAAAGGTTCCCAAGGAAGTTGCTACAAAAATTCCATTGGACCGTTTATTAGTTGAAACAGATTGTCCATATTTAACACCACACCCTTTTCGAGGAAAAAGAAACGAACCTAGCTATGTAAAATTGGTCGCCGAGCAAATTGCAGAGCTAAAAGGTATCTCTTTTGAGGAGTTAGCACAAAAAACGTCCGACAATGCACGTAAATTATTCGACATAAAGTGATAGTAACTTTTGTCAAATTATAAAGGGACTTGTCCTAAGATTGAGTGAAAATAAAAAGTTCTACATGTCTCTTTAAGTTCATATATTTCTTTGTCGACAAGTTTCCCTTCCCTTTTATCAGAAAATTTAGGATAATAAAGCATGCAGTCCAAGCAACCTATGGATGGGGTTGACAGAAAGAAAGATACTTTATATAATCACTCCGAGAGAAGGAGGCGTTTTTCATCGTGATTAAAAACATGAAAAAGCTGTTTTCCGAGTCAATGAACAAAAAAAGATTCATAATTTCAATTAGTAGTTTACTAGCTTTGGGAACTGCAGGAACGGGTTATGCAGTTTATGAAGGTACGAAAGAGACAGTAAACCTTTCACTAAATGGTGAGGAACAAGTAATAAAGACACATGCTAATACTGTTGCTGAACTTCTAGAAAAATATGAAATCTATGTACGTTCGGAAGACCATTTATCGCATTCACAAGATGCTGAAATCACAGACAATATGGAGCTTGTTTGGGAAGCATCAAAACCAGTACAGATTGTTATAGGGGATCAAAGGTCAACTGTTTGGACTACTGCAGATACAGTTAAAGAGTTATTAGAAGCACAAAAAATTACAGTTAATGAACATGATAAAGTAGAACCAGGTATCGATGCTGAAATTACTAAAGATATTACAGTTACGCTAGAAAAGGCCTTTCAGCTAACCTTGGATGTCGGTGGAACAGAACAGCACGTTTGGGCAACTTCGACTACTGTCGCTGACTTTTTAGAGAATCAACAAATCACACTTAATGAACTAGATCGTGTAGAGCCTGCATTGGAATCTACGATCGCACAAGATAGTGTCGTAAAAGTCGTACGCATAGAAAAGGTCACCGATGTAGTGGAAGAACCAGTTGCTTATGCAGTTATTACTAAAAATGATAGCAGTATTGAAAAAGGTAAGCAAAAAGTAGTAAACGCTGGTTCAGAAGGAAAGATTGCAAAACATTTTGAAGTTATCCTTGAAAATGGTAAAGAAGTTTCAAGAGAGTTAGTTAAAACTGAAACTTTGAAAGAAAGTAAGGATCGAGTGGTTGCTGTTGGAACAAAAAAAATTCAACGTCAAGTTTCTCGTGGAACAGGTACAGTAGTTAAGGAATTTCATGTTTCTTCAACTGCATACACGGCGTATTGTAATGGTTGTTCAGGTACAACTGCTACGGGTATTAACCTGCGTGCAAATCCTGATATGAAAGTAATCGCTGTTGATCCAAGTGTTATTCCTTTAGGAACGAAAGTATATGTAGAAGGATATGGATATGCAATTGCTGGAGACACAGGATCTGCAATTAAGGGTAATAAAATCGATGTATTTTTTGCGACAAAAGCAGAAGCCTACCGTTGGGGTAGAAAATCTGTTAAGATTAAAATTCTAGATTAACCTATAAACTCACAGAGGATTTTTAGATCCTCTGTTTTTTTTCGGTATAATGGGAAAACTAGGGTTATCAGACTATTTGCTTATTTTATTAATTAGACGAAATAACAATCCAGAAAGTTTCATTATTTGGAGGAAAAAATGAAGATTAAAGAAATTATTGTTGTTGAAGGTAGAGATGATACTGTTAAAATTAAAATGGCTGTCGATGCGGATACATTAGAGACAAATGGTTCGGCCATAAATAATGAAACGATAGAACGTATTAAACATGCTCAAGAGAAGCGGGGCGTCATCATTTTTACCGATCCGGATTATCCTGGTGAACGCATCCGAAAAATTATATCTGAGGCTGTCCCAGGTTGTAAGCATGCCTTTCTTCCTAAGCAAGAAGCAATTGCAAGATCAGGCAAAGGGCTTGGAGTAGAACATGCAACCATTGCCGCAATTAAACAAGCGCTAGAAGCAGTAAAACAAGAAAGTGAAGAATTCTTTGGGGAAATTGAGCTACAGGATTTAGTGGATGCAGGCCTTATTGGTGGTCCTAGAGCAAAAGAAAGAAGAGAAAGATTAGGCTCTATCTTAAAAATTGGGTATACTAATGGGAAACAATTACATAAACGTCTGCAAATGTTTCAAATTACGAAAGAAGTATTTGCTACAGCTTTAACTGATGTTTTACAGGGGGAAAAACAGTGACAAAGGACATAGCAACGCCAATAAGAACTAGAGCTATTCTAGAGAAGTATGGATTTTCATTTAAAAAAAGTTTAGGACAAAACTTTCTAATTGATACGAATGTGTTAAATCGGATTGTTGACCATGCTGAGCTAAAAGAGGATAGTGGAGTGATTGAGATTGGCCCGGGCATAGGAGCGTTAACTGAGCAGCTTGCAAAGCGCGCCAAAAAGGTTGTTGCATTTGAAATTGACCAAAGACTACTGCCAATCTTAAATGAAACACTAGAACCATACCCAAATGTAAAAGTCATTCACAGTGACATCTTAAAGGCTAATGTGCAGCAAGTCATTGAGCAAGAATTTGAAGGTTTTTCTGACTTAATGGTAGTTGCGAATTTACCATATTACGTTACAACACCAATTATTATGAAGTTATTAGAAGATCAACTGCCACTACGTGGAATTGTTGTAATGCTTCAAAAGGAAGTTGCAGATCGAATTTCAGCTAGCCCAGGTACGAAAGAGTATGGTTCATTATCCATCGCTATTCAATATTATACAAAGGCTGAGACAGTTATGACGGTGCCTAGAACTGTATTTGTCCCACAACCAAACGTCGACTCTGCCATCATACGTTTAACAAAACGAGAAAAGCCAGCAGCAGAAGTGAAAAATGAAACGTTCTTCTTTGAAGTTGTAAGAGCTTCATTTGCACAACGAAGAAAAACCATTCTAAATAACTTAACGAACAACCTACCACGTGGCAAAGAGTTAAAAGAACAAATCGAACAAGCCCTTCTTCAAGCAGATATCCAACCACAAAGACGTGGCGAAACCCTATCAATCGAAGAATTTGCTCGACTCAGTGACAAATTAAATCAATTAATGTAAAAAGGCCTGATAGGTCTTTTTATTTTGACTCCTTTGAAAAGGTTCTACTTTGGACATATCAGAAGAGTGGATTGAGCGGAAGGCACTTGGTTCCTTCGGGAAGTGAGGAAAGGTCGAGACCCCGCAGACGGAACGGCGAGGAGGCTCGACTTCCTCCCCGATGGGAATTTGCCCTTGAAAAAGCCGGCAGTTGGGCTTTTTCATAATTCCCCGCGGAAAGCAGATGCCTGTAGCGAAAGGAACGGTCAAAGTTCAAAGTTATCTTATCATTCACCTAATAGGCATTACCTGCATAGGCTAAGAAAGGATAGATACTAAAAAACGATTGAATATTTATCTAAAGCCTCAAGGATCTCTATTGGAGTGAATACTATGGACATAAAAGTGGGAGATATTGTTGCCCGTAAATCATATAACTGTGATTTGATATTTAGAGTAATTGACGTGAGAAACGAAAACACCAGTAATAAAATAGCTGTGTTATATGGAGAAGAAGTAAGACTTATCGCGGATTCTCCTTATGAAGACTTAGTATTAGTTGACGAGAGCGAACAACTTGAACGACAGAAAAAAGACAAGGACCTTCTTGAAAAGTCATATCGACTCTTTAGACAGGATTATCATTTAATCCGACAAAAAAATGAGTACAATGCAACTGGAGGATATAGTACTAACCAAGAGTTTTTTCAAATCCCCGGAAGAGTTCTCCATATAGATGGCGATCCTTTGTACTTAAAAAAATGCTTAGCTTTATATGAAAAAATCGGTATCCCTGTCTATGGGGTCCATTGTAATGAAAAGGAAATGCCTGAACGTGTAGGTGACTTGATAGATGAGTTCCGTCCGGATATTCTAGTTATTACAGGGCATGATGCATATTCTAAATCTAAAGGGAAAAAATCAGAGCTTAAAGCCTACCGACATTCAAAGCATTTTGCACAAACAGTTAGACAGGCACGAAGAAAAGTTCCTCATTTAGATCAATTGGTTATCTTTGCGGGAGCGTGTCAGTCCCATTTTGAGTCCCTGATAAGGGCAGGAGCAAACTTTGCAAGTTCACCTTCAAGAGTAAATATACATGCACTAGATCCAGTCTACATTGTCGCTAAAATAAGCTTTACTCCCTTTGTTGAAAGAATCAATGTATGGGATGTTTTACGCAATACCTTGACAGGAGACAAGGGACTTGGTGGGATTGAAACAAGAGGTGTACTAAGAGTCGGAATGCCATACCATAGATTGAATGATGATTAAAAGAAAAGTCTACTATCAGTCATTACATGATAGTAGACTTTTTCTATGGATTTATTTAAACACGGTTCTCTTTAAGGCCTTTTATGCATAAAAAGTCAAGGTGGTATATTAAATTACCTATTTAGACAAATTTCTACCTAAGTATAGGAATTAACAATTTGCATACATAACTTTATAAAATATGTAAACAATATTTGTAGATGTAGTAAGAATTTTGTAGGAAAAAATACGTTGACAATCATTTAAAACCACTGTTATAATTTTAGTTTTGTGTTTGACTTAATTAGTACTTGGTGTTATAATGTTATTAGTGAGGTGGAGTGATATGGCAAAAACTTTAATGGATATCAAGAGAACTTTAGATGTAAACCTTGGTAAAAGGTTAACACTAAAAGCAAATGGTGGCCGAAGAAAGACAATTGAGCGTTCAGGAGTACTTTCAGAAACGTATCCTTCCGTATTTGTAGTAGAATTAGATCAAGATGAAAATTCGTTTGAGCGTGTTTCATATAGTTATGCAGACGTTTTAACGGAAACTGTACAATTAACATTCTTTGAAGAAACATCTGGGAATATGGCGATAAGTGGGCAGTAGACAGTGGTTTGCTGCTTTTTTATTTTCTAAAATAACGTAAACTTTTATGTTGGATATATAAGGAGTTCATAAATGCCCTGCAATTCTTCAAATACTAATTTTGTCGTAGGAATTTAGTCAGGAGGAGTTGTTTAACTTGAGTAGACGTCGTAAGGGTATTATGTCTCATCAATTTAAAGAAGAGTTAGCTAAGGACTTAGGGTTCTATGACACTGTTCAAAATGATGGATGGGGTGCAATCCGCGCTAAAGACGCTGGAAATATGGTGAAGCGCGCGATCGAGATGGCTCAGCAACAACTTTCCAACAATAACAATAAATAAGAACGAACAAAACTACGGCAGCCGAAGCGAATAGCTTCGGCTTTTTTGTTTTATTTTTCTTGCTAATTGCCCAAAATATGATTATCTAACATGACGGCAATGAAAGATGATTCCATCAGTGGTTTAGTGTAGTGATGTAAGTTCTAGTAAATACATCGATTTGTGGTACAATGTGGATATATATTTTGAAGACGGTAAAGTAGGTGAAAGAATTGAGGTTATTAGTAAAAGCACCGGCAAAGATTAATTTGTCCCTAGATGTTCTACATAAACGCCCTGATGGTTTTCATGAAGTGAAGATGATTATGACAACCATTGATTTAGCAGATCGAATTGAATTATTTGAACTTGAGAGCGATACAATTAAGATTCTGTCTCATAATCGGTTTGTTCCAGATGATAATCGAAACTTAGCATATCAAGCGGCTAGTTTATTAAAAAGACGCTATGGCATTAAAAAGGGTGTTGAAATCACAATTACAAAGACCATTCCCGTTGCAGCTGGGCTTGCTGGTGGAAGCAGTGATGCTGCTGCTACATTACGTGGCTTAAATAAATTATGGGGAATAGGTCTTACAATGGACGAGCTAGCTGAAATTGGTTCAGAGATTGGCTCAGACGTTGCGTTCTGTGTTTATGGAGGAACAGCCATATCAACAGGACGGGGGGAACAAGTTGAGCATATTAGTGCGCCTCCACATTGTTGGGTAGTACTTGCAAAACCATCCATAGGGGTTTCTACAGCAGATGTTTATCGTAACCTAAGGCTTGAAAACATTACACATCCTGACGTTGCTGGTATGGTACAAGCTATCGAGGATAAGGATTATTCTGGGATATGCAGCCTCGTTGGCAATGTTCTTGAAGATGTTACCTTAAAAATGTATCCAGAGGTTGCTCACATTAAAGAACAAATGAAACGGTTTGGAGCTGATGCTGTATTAATGAGTGGAAGTGGCCCAACTGTATTTGGGCTAGTACAGCATGAGTCTAGAATGCAACGCGTGTATAATGGACTTCGTGGTTTTTGTGATCAAGTGTATGCAGTCCGAATGATGGGCGAGAGAAATCAAGTTGATTAAATCCGTATATTAATGGTAATATTAATTAAAATATTCGGATTTACAGGAGGTCATCTCTTATAATGAAATTTCGTCGAAGCAGTAGACTAGTAGATATGACGAATTACTTACTACAGCACCCACGCCATTTAGTTTCTCTTACCGTTTTTGCAGAACGCTATGATTCAGCTAAATCATCTATTAGTGAAGATTTAACCATTATTAAACAAACCTTCGAACAACAAGGAATCGGCACGTTGCAGACTGTTTCTGGGGCAGCAGGTGGAGTAAAGTATATTCCTTATGTAGGAGAGGTAGAGGCTAAGGGATTTATTAGTGAGTTACGTGAACAGATTGCTAAGCCTGACCGATTACTTCCAGGTGGCTACCTTTACCTTGCAGATATTCTAGGGGATCCACAAATAGTAAATCAGATTGGTCGATTATATGCATCCGTCTATTCTGATCGTAAGATTGATGTCGTAATGACTGTAGCTACAAAAGGTATTCCATTAGCATATGCGGTAGCTCGATACTTAGATGTACCTGTGGTAATTGTTAGAAGAGACAGTAAAGTGACAGAGGGATCAACTGTAAGTATTAATTATGTATCCGGATCGACGAAACGTATACAAACAATGGTTTTAGCTAAAAGAAGTTTGAATGAAGGATCGAACGTATTAATTATCGATGACTTTATGAAGGCTGGTGGAACAATCAATGGCATGGTAAGTATGCTTGAAGAGTTTAATGCACATGTTGCTGGGATTGGTGTTTTAGTTGAAGCTGAGGATATTGAAGAGCGTTTAATAGATGAATATATCTCATTAGTTAAACTAACGGATGTTAATGTGAAAGAAAAACAAATTTCGGTTAGTGAAGGTAACTATTTCTCTTATTTAAAATCACTGGGTGAGATCGCACAGGAACAATATGATGAAGGAACGGTGGATGAAGAATGAAGTACATAGATACTAATAATGCGCCAAAAGCTATTGGACCATACTCACAAGGGATCGTTGTTAATAATCTTTTTTATAGCTCTGGCCAAATTCCTTTAACAGCGAGTGGAGATTTAATCACTGGTAATATTAAAGAACAAACTACACAGGTTTTTGAGAATCTAAAAGCCGTACTAGATGCAGCCGGTGCATCATTGGATACTGTCATTAAAGCGACTGTTTTTATAAAAGATATGAACAATTTTGCAGAATTAAACGAAGTGTACGGAGAGTATTTTGGAAATCATAAGCCAGCTAGATCTTGTGTCGAGGTTGCTCGTTTGCCAAAAGATGTACTTGTCGAAATTGAGGTTATTGCACTAGTAAAGTCGTAAAAAACATAAAAATACGCAAATTTTTCATCATTTATCCAAAAATTATCAATTTTTTTAAAAAACTTTTCTAAATTAGAAGGAATACACAAATATCCGTTGAATAACATAACTAAGTTTTAAATTGTCAGATTACTATATAGTCTGGCAATCAGGAAATCATTAAAAACCTAGTCATATTATTTTAATCGGTTTTTTGTGTTTTTCTTATTTTAGAAAAGGTGGTGAACACACAATGGAAGTAACTGACGTAAGATTACGACGCGTAAGCACAGAAGGACGTATGAGAGCAATTGCTTCAATAACATTAGACCATGAATTTGTTGTTCATGATATTCGTGTTATTGATGGTAATAATGGCTTGTTTGTTGCAATGCCAAGCAAACGCACTCCTGATGGAGAGTTCCGTGACATTGCACATCCAATTAATTCTGGCACTCGCGGAAAAATCCAAGATGCCGTTTTAGCCGAATACCATCGACTTGGTGAATTAGAGGTTGAATTTGAAGAAGCAGGCGCATCATAAAAAATGGTTTCTATACATCGAAGAGCCTACATAAGCTTTAGGCTCTTTTTACTTTTCCAGAAATTCCTCTTATCCCACAGAAATCCATGAAATCCCCCATATTTAGTTGGTTCCTATAAATGTCATAATACAACAAATATTTCCGCCGATAATTGTTTCCTTGAAATAGGTCTCTATTTAAGATATATTCGTATTGGATAAAAAGGTTAGATGGAGGCCTAAAAATGATAAATAGATATGCAGTTATATTGGCTGCTGGTCAAGGAACAAGAATGAAATCAAAGCTTTACAAAGTTCTACATCCTGTATGTGGCAAGCCAATGGTTCAGCATGTAGTAGATCAAGTGACAAAGCTTACTTTACAAAAATCTGTTATCGTTGTTGGTCATGGTGCTGACCAAGTAAAATCACAGATTGGTGACCAAAGTGAATATGTACTTCAGGAAGAGCAATTAGGTACTGCTCATGCTGTAATGCAAGCTTCTAGCAATCTTGCAGATAAAGAAGGAGTTACCCTTGTTATTTGCGGTGATACACCATTAATTACAGATAAAACAATGGAAGCGCTCTTACAGCAGCATGAAGAAACAGGAGCAAAGGCAACAATCTTAACTGCAAAAGCAAATGATCCGACTGGATATGGAAGAGTTATTCGTAATGAAGAAGGGCTCGTTCAAAAAATTGTTGAACATAAAGATGCAAACGAACAAGAACGAATGGTCACGGAAATTAACACCGGTACTTATTGTTTCGATAACAAATTATTGTTTGATGCATTAAATGGTGTTTCAAATAACAATGTACAGGGTGAGTATTACTTACCGGATGTAATCGAAATCTTAAAAAATCAAGGTGAGATTGTATCTGCATTCCAAACTGATTCATTTGAAGAAACATTAGGTGTTAATGATCGTTTTGCTTTATCTCAAGCTGAACAAATTATGAAATTACGTATAAATAAACAACACATGTTAAATGGTGTAACCATTATTGATCCTAACAATACCTACATCTCAGCAGATGCAACAATTGATCAAGATACTGTTATTTACCCAGGTACGGTTATAAAGGGCACTAGCAGCATTGGGTCAGACTGTGAGATTGGACCAAACACAGAAATCAATAATTGCCATGTGGGTAATAGAACGGTTATTCGTCAATCAGTTGCACATGATAGTAGTATTGGAAATGATGTAGCAATCGGACCGTTTGCTCATATTCGTCCTAACTCAAAACTTGGAGACGAAGTGAAAATTGGAAATTTTGTAGAAGTGAAAAAATCTACTTTTGGTAAAGGAAGTAAAGCGTCTCACTTAAGTTATATTGGAGATGCAGAAGTTGGTTCAGACGTTAATTTAGGCTGTGGTTCCATTACAGTTAATTATGATGGGAAAAATAAGTTTCTAACTAAAATAGAGGATGGAGCTTTCATCGGGTGTAACTCGAATCTAATTGCTCCTGTAACGGTTGGTAAAGGGGCTTATGTTGCTGCCGGTTCCACGGTTACAAATGATGTCCCTGGAAACGCGCTAAGTATTGCACGTGCTCGTCAAATAAACAAAGAAGACTATGTAGATCGATTAAATAGTAAAAAAGATTAGGTTATGTTAAAGCTTAATGTTGTTTTAATACTATGTTGATTTTTGCGGAAGGCACGAGACTCCTGCGGGATATCGGAAGCGTTAAATTGAGACCCACAGGTGCAGAGCGCCGAGGTGGCTCACGGACCGCCCCGGAAAGCGAGTGCCTGTAGCGAAAATCAACAGATTAGTATAATAGAGCCAGATTAAAACCTTACGGAGGGGTACATCACAATGCCAAATCAATATCGTAATTCGAAATTAAAACTATTTACATTAAACTCGAATGTAGCTCTTGCTGAACAAATTGCAAAAGAAGTTGGAGTTGAACTAGGCAAGTGTTCAGTCGCTAAATTTAGTGATGGGGAAATTCAAATTAATATTGAAGAGAGTATTCGTGGTTGTGACGTGTTTGTCATTCAATCTACAAGTGCTCCAGTAAATGAACACCTTATGGAACTATTAATTATGATTGATGCACTTAAACGTGCATCAGCTAAAACAGTAAACATTGTTATGCCGTATTATGGTTATGCCAGACAAGACCGTAAAGCACGTGCTCGTGAGCCAATTACAGCAAAGCTAGTAGCTAACCTTTTAGAGACTGCAGGAGCTCACCGAGTGATAACACTTGATCTTCATGCACCACAAATTCAAGGATTCTTTGATATCCTAATTGACCATCTAATGGGTGTACCAATTTTAGCTGACTACTTTGAAAGTAAGAATCTAAATGATATTGTGATTGTATCTCCTGATCATGGTGGGGTAACACGTGCGCGTAAAATGGCAGACCGTCTGAAAGCACCAATTGCCATTATTGATAAAAGAAGACCAAAGCCAAATGTTGCTGAGGTTATGAACATTGTAGGTAATATTGAAGGTAAAACAGCTATCCTAATTGATGATATCATCGATACAGCGGGTACAATAACGTTAGCTGCAAATGCTTTGATAGAAAATGGTGCATCAGAAGTGTATGCATGTTGTACACACCCTGTGCTTTCAGGGCCGGCTATGGACCGTATTCACAATTCTAAAATCAAAGAGCTAGTGGTAACAAACAGTATTGCTCTAGATGAAGAGAAATTAACCGATAAAATTACTCAACTTTCTGTTGCACCATTAATTGGAGAAGCAATTATCCGTGTATACGAGCAACAATCCGTAAGTACACTTTTCGATTAAGAAAAGTTTTCCATTATTGATACGTTTAGACCACTTTGTTTTAGGGGAAGTTTAATATAGGGTTATTAAATTTTCCTAGGAGAGTGATTTAAATGGCAATACAACTACAAGCGCAAGGTCGCTCGGATTTGAGAAATTCTTCTACCAAAAGAATTCGTGAAGAGGGAAATATTCCGGCTATTATTAATGGAAATAACGGTAGTAAACCGATATTTGTCAATAGCATAGAGTTTCTTAAAACCATACGTGAAAGTGGCCGTAATGGAATTATTCAACTGGTTGTTGATAACGAAAACCATCCGGTTATGTTAAATGAACTGCAAAGGGACCCAGTTAAGGGTGAATACCTTCATGCTGATTTTAAAGTCATCAATATGAATACAAAGGTTGATGTTGAAGTACGAGTTAATTTAGTTGGAGAAGCATTAGGAGTGAAGGATGGCGGTGTATTACAGCAATCCATCCATCAGGTATCGATTACTGCTTTACCTGCTAACATTCCTCAAGCAATTGATGTAGATGTGACTAACTTGGAAGTTGGACAAACTGTATTGGTTTCGGACGTTCAGACTGGTGGTAAATATGAATTGAATCATGAACAAAGTGAAGTAATTGCTTCAATTCAACCTCCAAAACAAGAGGAAGAAATTGATACAGGTGAGGAGCAAGAAGAAGGTATACCTGAATCGGAAGAAGGAAGAGAAACAAGCGAAGGTTGAGTTACGACGTAACCTATTTAGGTTACGTCTTTTTCACGAACTCCGGGTATATAATTTTAACTTGAAATCACAAGCACTGATAACTTTACATAGAAATACATAAGTTACATATATAGAGCGATTAGAAGTGAGGGGAAAGCAATGAAACTTATTGTTGGTTTAGGTAATCCAGGCAAACAGTATGAAGAAACAAGGCATAATGTTGGTTTTAAAGTAATCGACCGACTTTCAACCGAACTACAAATTTCAGTAGATAAAACGAAATTTAATGGTGTATATGGAATAGGGCATAGTGCTGGTGAAAAAGTATTATTGCTGAAACCTCTAACCTATATGAATCTATCGGGTGAATGTCTTCGTCCACTTATGGATTATTATGATGTTGATTTAAAAGATGTCATTGTCATTTATGATGATTTAGATTTGCCCGTTGGAAAAATCCGTTTAAGAACGAAAGGCAGTGCTGGGGGACACAATGGAATTAAGTCAATTATTCAGCATGTCGATACACAGGAGTTTAAACGTGTTCGTATCGGAGTAGATCGCCCTAAAAATGGAATGAAGATAACAGACTATGTTCTTGGTCGCTTTACTGAAGAAGAAAGAGAAAATGTAGATGAATCGATTATCCTCTCTGCTAAGGCTTGTGAAAAATGGCTTACTAGTGAATTTTTGCAGGTTATGAATGAATTTAATGCAAAATAATAATTAATAATGTGTTTTATTCCCATGAATAAGGTTCACCTTAACTGTTCATACTAGTAAAAAAATGTTAAGTTAAGGGGGAATTTAAATGTCTCTCCATTATTATTGTAGGCATTGTGGTACAAAAGTTGGTTCATTAGATAGTATGTCGGTACATAGTGAAAGTTTAGGTTTACATCAACTAACAGATGATGAACGTAGAGAGATGATATCCTATGAATCAAGTGGGGATATACATATAAAGACGATATGCGAGGACTGTCAAGAAGCTCTTGATCGAAATCCAGATTATCATCAGTATGAAAGTTTTATACAATAATTCGCTTTGGATTTTCCAAAGCATTTTTCTGTTTTCATATGGGAAACCGAATAACATCAGGTATTGTAACGTATCTATAAATTAAACCAATAACTAGTTACGAGATTAAATAGATAGTGTTTGTTTGAGAGGAGGGTTCTATTTGTTAGCTGGTTTAAAACAATCCTTTTATAGGAATGATGATATAGCTACTGTCATTAATGGCATAAGTGAAGGCTTACGTGAACAGTTGATAGCAGGCCTTTCTGGATCAGCCCGGACAGTTTTGATGGCTTCTATATACAATGAAACAAAGCAACCCTTACTTATTGTCACACATAATTTATATCAAGCACAAAAGATATATGATGATTTGACATCATTGGTTCGCGAAGAAGAAGTATTTTTATACCCTGTGAATGAATTAATTGCTGCTGAAATAGGAATTGCAAGCCCAGAACTAAAATCTCAACGATTAGAAGCACTCAATTATTGGAATTCAAACCAAAACGGAATTGTTATTGCGCCTATCTCCGGTTTAAAGCGGCTACTCCCCCCGAAGGATTTATGGAGAGAAAGTCAACTTACCTTTAATGTTGGAGAAGAAATTGCTTCAGATTATCTAGAAAAATTAATAGCTATGGGATATGAGAGAACCTCCATGGTGTCATCACCTGGAGAATTTAGTGTTCGTGGGGGAATTTTTGATATTTACCCATTGACTGAAGAATTGCCTATAAGAATTGAATTGTTCGATACAGAAATTGATTCAATCCGTACATTTGTTATTGAAGATCAGCGTTCTCAGAAGAAACTCCAAAGCATTACGATTGGACCTGCCACTGAAATACTAGTAGCTAAGAACCAATTGGGTCAAGGTATAAAGGCATTAGAAGAGGGACTAGCTAACACTTTAAAAAAGCTAAAAGACGATAAGGTAAAAGAATTAACATTAGAAAACATAACGTATGATCTAGATTTATTGAAAAATGGTCATTTTCCTCAAAAAATGTTCAAATACTTAAGCCTATTCTACGAGAGGCCTACTAGTTTACTAGATTATCTGCCCCAAAATGGAATTGTTATTTTGGATGAGATTAGTCGTATTCAGGAAATGTCCGATTCTCTTGATAAGGATGAGGCTGAATGGTATACAGGCCTATTAGAGAATGGAGAAGTTATTCATAATTTACATCACTCACATAAGTTTAATGTTCTAGTTCAAAAATCAACAAAACCACTGATATATTTATCATTGTTTTTAAGGCATGTACCTTATACAAGTCCACAAAACATACTCAATATGACTTGTAAGCAAATGCAAAATTTCCATGGTCAGATGCATGTGTTGAAGACAGAACTTGATCGCTGGAAGAAAGGGAATTTCTCAGTTATTTTCCTGGGTGCAAATGAAGAAAGAGTTAAAAAGCTTCAAAATGTGTTAGAGGATTATGATATAAAGGCGACACCATTAAAAACAGATGCTGATATTCTCCCAGGTCAAATGCAAATTATCATTGGAGATTTAAATGATGGATTTGAACTACCTTTACAAAAGCTCGCAATTATTACAGAAGAGGAGCTTTTTAAGAAGAAACTAAAGAAATCCAAGAGTAGACAAAAGCTTTCTAACGCAGAGAGAATAAAAAATTACTCTGAACTTCAAATTGGTGATCATGTTGTTCATATTAACCATGGTATTGGTAAGTATTATGGTATTGAAACATTAGAGATTAATGGAATTCATAAAGATTACATCCATATTCGCTATCAAGGTGATGATAAGCTTTATGTTCCAGTTGAACAAATTGATCAGGTTCAAAAGTATGTAGGGTCAGAAGGCAAAGAGCCAAAGATCTATAAGCTCGGCGGAAGTGATTGGAAAAGAGTTCGTAAGAAGGTTGAGTCTTCTGTCCAAGATATTGCGGATGACTTGATAAAGCTTTATGCAGAACGTGAAGCAAGCAAAGGATATGCTTTCTCTCCTGATGGTGATATGCAAAGGGAGTTTGAAGATGCATTTGCATATCAAGAGACAGAGGATCAATTGCGTTCAATTCATGAAATCAAAGTGGATATGGAGCGCGAACGCCCTATGGACAGACTCTTATGTGGAGATGTTGGGTATGGTAAAACGGAAGTAGCGATTCGTGCAGCATTTAAAGCGATTCACGATGGCAAACAAGTAGCTATTCTCGTTCCGACAACTATATTAGCACAACAGCATTATGAGACCATTCGGGAACGGTTTCAAGATTTTCCTGTTACCATAGGTTTGCTAAACCGCTTTAGATCAAGAAAACAGCAAACCGAAACAATTAAGGGTTTACAAGCAGGTACAGTAGATATCGTGGTTGGTACTCATCGCTTATTGTCAAAAGATATTACTTATCGCGACCTAGGATTGCTCATTATTGATGAAGAGCAGCGCTTTGGTGTAACTCATAAAGAGAAGATTAAACAGTTAAAGGCTAACATCGATGTATTAACGTTAACTGCAACACCGATACCAAGAACATTACACATGTCCATGTTAGGAGTAAGAGATCTCTCTGTTATCGAAACCCCTCCAGAAAACAGGTTTCCTGTGCAAACGTATGTAGTCGAATATAATGGTGGTTTAATTCGTGAGGCAATCGAGAGAGAGTTAGCAAGAGATGGCCAAATATTTTTCCTTTATAACCGTGTAGAGGACATTGAAAGAAAAGCTGAAGAGATATCAATGCTTGTACCTGATGCAAGGGTTGCCTATGCTCATGGAAGAATGACAGAAAACGAGCTGGAATCAGTCATGCTTAACTTCTTAGATGGTCAGTATGATGTACTAGTCAGTACGACGATTATTGAGACCGGTGTTGATATCCCTAATGCTAATACATTGATTGTTTTTGATGCAGATCGAATGGGATTATCCCAATTGTATCAACTTCGTGGTAGGGTAGGACGCTCTAACCGAGTTGCTTATGCTTATTTCACGTATAGGAAAGATAAAGTATTAACGGAAGTATCCGAAAAAAGACTACAGGCTATTAAGGAATTTACTGAATTAGGTTCAGGATTTAAAATCGCAATGAGAGATTTATCTATTCGTGGAGCAGGTAATATCCTAGGTGCTCAGCAACATGGATTTATTGACTCTGTTGGATTTGACTTGTACTCACAAATGCTTAAGGATGCCATTGAACAGAGGAAAACAGATATCCCGCGTGAGGTGAAATTCTCTGTTGAAATTGATGTAGAAGTTGATGCTTATATTCCTGATACTTATATTTCGGATGGACGACAAAAAATTGATATGTATAAGCGATTTAGAGGAATTGATGTGTTAGAGGATGTTGAAGAACTACAAGAAGAAATGATTGACCGTTTCGGTGAGTATCCGAAAGAAGTTGCTTATTTATTTAAAATTGCTGAAATGAAGGTCTTTGCAAGAAAAGAACGAGTTGAACAAATAAAGCAAGTTAAGAATGAAGTCACTATTCTTTTATCAGAGGAAGCTAGTAATAAGATAGATGGCCATAAACTATTTATAATCGGTAATCAATATGGAAGAATGATTAGTCTAGGAATGGAAGGCACTAAGTTGAAAATTGTCCTTCACATTAAAGGCGTTATCGTAGATAAATGGCTCAATGTGGCATCAGATATGATTAAAGCCCTAGCTGATACAAAAAAAGAAAATGTAAATGCCAGTTAAAATTTTATTTTGTGGTGTTTAAGTCTTTTTTAATATGGCGAACATGAAAACTGGAGTATTTTCACTTTATATGAAAAAATCACTTTCATCATGAATAGAACTTTGTAGGTTACTCATACTAAAACCAACACACAAATGGTGATAAATTCTTTCAAAGACAAATTGTACATCACCAAATCTTTAATCATCAGATGAAAGTGAGGCAACTTAAGATGAAAGCAACTGGTATTGTTCGTCGTATTGATGATTTAGGTAGAGTAGTAATTCCAAAAGAAATCCGTAGAACTTTACGGATTCGGGAAGGGGATCCGCTTGAAATCTTTGTCGATCGTGACGGAGAGGTTATCCTCAAAAAGTACTCACCTATAAGCGAGCTAAGTGATTTTGCTAAAGAGTATGCAGAGGCTTTGTATGACAGCTTAGGCCATCCTGTTCTCATCTGTGACAGAGATGTATTTATTGCTATGGCTGGCGGTTCCAAGAAGGAATACTTAAATAAGAATGTCAGTGAACTGATTGAAAAAACAATGGATGACCGAAGCTCTGTTCTAGAGACGGAGGAGAAACAAGTTGCAATTGTTGATGGAAATGAAGAAACCGTTTCCTCCTATACTGTAGGTCCGATTGTTGCAAATGGTGATCCAATTGGTGCTGTTGTCATACTCTCTAAAGAGAAGGCATTAGGAGAAGTTGAGCAAAAGGCCGTAGAAACTGCTGCAGGATTTTTAGCTCGTCAAATGGAGCAATAATATACTTAGAAGTGAAAAGGTGGCTTACGAGCCACCTTTTCTTTTTTGACTAGGGAATTAAGCATAAAGGTTAACTACGTCCTGCTCCAGCGCATAGCCCCTCGAGGTCAAATAAGTGAGTGCCAAAAAAAGTCAAAGTGCAGGCTTTTTATGGCACAAACATTTGCTTGTCGGGCTGATCAAGGCGTTTACGCTTTTGCACTTTATATATCCATTATGTGGTATAATACACAGGATATTTTAGATTGGAAGGAGATTGGCATGAGCGTCCAATCCAAAAGTAAAATTCAAGGGTTATTGGAAGGGGCATTTATTTTAACGATTGCTGGTATTATTACAAAAATCTTAAGTGCAGCCTACCGAGTTCCCTATCAAAATATTGTTGGAGATATAGGGTTTTATATATATCAACAGGTGTATCCTATCTATGGTATCGCCTTAGTCCTTTCTATATATGGATTTCCTGTTGTCATTTCTAAATTAATTGCAGAGCGGTATGAACATAAAGATGACAGCGGAGCACAAAGGATTCTGATTATCTCTTTTGTTTTATTATCTTTCATGGGTTTAAGTATTTTTTCTTTCTTATACTGGGGAGCAGATTTTATCGCAGGGATGATGGGTGATTATAAGCTAGCTTCCCTAATCAAAGTAACTTCCTTCTCTTTTCTATTGTTACCGGTTATTTCTCTTTTTCGTGGTTACTTCCAAGGACGTAATAATATGATCCCTACTGCATCATCTCAAATAGTTGAACAGCTTGTACGTGTGATAACAATCTTGCTTTTTTCTTATCTACTGCTGTTAAATGGTTATAGTATTTATGAAGCGGGAGCGGGGGCTATATTTGGATCTGTTCTAGGTGGTTTTACAGCGATACTAGTTTTGTTTTATTATCTTTTTGGTAAAAAAACACTACCTATTAAAAAGGTTAATTGGAGGAAAGTAATAAAATCCAGTCGTGGGACAATCAAGGTGATTGTTATTCAAGGGTTTACGATTAGCGTTAGTGGGTTATTACTTATCGTCATTCAATTGGTCGATTCTTTTACCCTTTATTCATTGTTAGTTTCAAATGGGATGGAGGAGACAGCTGCCAAGGTCTTAAAAGGTGTTTATGATCGAGGACAGCCTCTAATTCAATTAGGTACGGTCGTAGCAACATCATTATCTTTAACACTTGTTCCACTTATAGCTAGTGCAAAGAAAAGAGAGGATTTTACTTTTATCATTAAAAAGGTAACGATCTCTTTAAAAATCGCTGTAGTTATTGGAGTTGGTGCAGCGGTTGGATTAGCTAGCATTATAACCCCAACCAATAGAATGTTATTTCAGAATTCTACTGGTTCGCAAGAATTAATGGTCTTGGCTATTTCAATCTTGTTTACAACCATTATTATGACAATCTCTGCTATTTTAAATGGACTAGGATATTCTTATTTCCCAGCATTCATTGTAATAATAGGTGTTTTTATAAAAATGGGATTAAATATACTACTAATTCCCTCTTACTCCATTATGGGAGCTGCACTCGCTACTGTGATTTCATTTTTATTGATTGCAATTTTGAATGGCATATTTTTATATAAAAAACTACCAATACGAACCGTTAATAACAGAACTTTAATTATGACATTATTTGCGGCTGCGGTGATGATATTTACCCTTTTCGTATATAAAAGTATTCTACATTTTATTGTTGGTGAAACGGTTGATTCAAGGTTGTTTTCAACTTTTCACTCGCTTTCAGCAGTTTTACTTGGCGGTATGGTGTACATACTTGTAATTATTAGAGGAAACGCATTTACAAGAGAAGAATTAGCTTACTTTCCACTTGGAGAGAAAGCAACAATTCTACTAAGAACTCGTAAACAAGGAAGGTAAATGAATATGGCAAAAAACATAAGTATTATTGGACTTGGAGCCGGCGATATGAATCAATTATCTCTTGGTTTATACCGAAAGATCAAAGCAGCAAGTCATTTATACTTACGAACGAAGGAACATCCCGTTGTTAATGATCTTGTGAAAGAGGGGATAATCTTTCAATCGTTTGATGAAATCTATGAAAAACATGAGCAATTTGAGGATGTATATGAAGAAATCGTAAATGAACTTTGTGCACAGGCAAATGATAAGGATATTGTTTATGCTGTTCCAGGCCATCCGCTAGTAGCAGAAAAAACAGTACAGCTATTATTGACCAAAAAGGGTGAATACTCAGTAGTGGTTGAGGGTGGACAGAGCTTTATTGATCCTCTTTTTGCTGCACTAGAGATAGATCCAATCGACGGTTTTCAATTTGTTGATGCATTATCGTTTGATAACAGCCAATTGCAACTTAATCAACATATTATTATCTGTCAGGTTTATGATCAGATGATTGCATCAAATGTAAAGCTAAGCTTAATGGAGCAACTTCCAGATGACTATGATGTATATATTGTAACTGCTGCAGGAAGTGAACAGCAGCTAATTAAAAAGGTTCCTTTGTATGAACTGGACCGCGGAATGGAGTTAACCAATTTAACAAGTGTTTATGTTCCTCCAGTAAGAGAAGAGAGGTTGCTTTACCATCAATTTTCAACCTTACGTACAGTTATAGCTGCATTAAGGGGACCAGGGGGATGCCCATGGGACCAAAAGCAAACACATAAATCCTTAAAGAAATATTTACTTGAAGAAGCGTATGAACTTATTGAGGCCATTGATAATGAGGACGATGATCATATGGCAGAAGAGCTTGGAGATGTACTCCTTCAAATTATGTTACATTCCCAAATTGCCGAGGAAGAAGGAATGTTTACTGTTAGTGATGTCATTCAAGGCATAACAGAAAAAATGATCAGAAGACATCCCCATGTATTTGGAGATGTTACAGCAGATAGCGTTGATGACGTTATAAGTAATTGGAACGAGATTAAAAAGAAGGAAAAATCGAATACAGAAGAAGGGTCTCTCCTAGATGGTGTATCTAAAAGCCTTCCGGGATTATCAAAGGCCTATAAATATCAAGCAAAAGCAGCAACCGTTGGATTTGATTGGAAAGACGTTAAGCCAATGTGGGAAAAGGTTGATGAGGAATTGAAAGAATTTAAGGATGAACTTAATTCAGAGGTGCTCAGCCAAGAGAAGATCCTTTCCGAGTTTGGGGATATATTGTTTGCTTTTGTTAATATAGGTAGATATTATAACATCGATCCTGAAGAGGCAATAACAGCAACCAATCATAAATTTTATAGACGGTTTACCTATATAGAAAAAGAGGTAAGAAACCAGGGGAAACAAATGGAATCACTTTCACTTGAAGAGTTAGATTCAATTTGGGAAGAATCAAAAAAACAAGGACTTTAAGGGAGTCATATCGAAAAGATACCCTTAGTATGATAAAGAAAGAAGTGATAGAGAAAATGCGTTTAGATAAATTTTTAAAAGTTTCTCGAATAATAAAGCGTCGAACATTAGCGAAAGAAGTAGCAGATCAAGGAAGAATCTTAATCAACGGTGATCAAGCAAAGGCTAGTTCCAATGTGAAAATTGGAGACACTCTTACTATTCGCTTTGGTCAAAAACTTGTTACTGCTAGAGTAACTGATTTGAAGGAAACAACAAAAAAGGAAGATGCATCTGAACTTTATGAAATTCTTAAAGAAGAGAGAATTGAAGATTCGCAACTCTGATAATTTCCTATAAAAAGGAGAGGCTTGTTCTAAATATCATCCCAATATCATAAATATATAGCAAACAAAGAAGGAGAGGCTTTGTGTTTTACAAAGGTATACGATCTTAAATGACCGTCTCACCTCTTACTTCCAACTTGTAGAAAGCGTGGGATGATGATGAGTCAATATTATGAAGCGAATGGATCAAACAAAGGGACTGTCCAGGAACATGATGTAGTTATGAGAAGTAGAAGACTACTTGATATTACAGGAGTAAAGCAGGTAGAAAGCTTTGATAACGAAGAGTTCTTGTTAGAAACAGTAATGGGCTTTTTAGCAATCCGGGGGCAAAATCTACAGATGAAAAATCTAGATGTAGATAAAGGTATTGTGTCAATTAAGGGTAAGGTGTTTGATATCGTCTATTTAGATGAGCAACACGCGGAGAAAGCTAAAGGATTCTTTAGCAAGTTATTTAAATGAGCCTAACGACACAATTCTACACAATGATTGCCATGATTGGCATGGGAAGCTATTTAGGTGCTGCGCTTGATACATATGGTCGCTTTCTAAAGCGACCAAAGCGTGCTAGATGGCTTGTATTTATTAACGATATCTTGTTTTGGGTGTTACAAGGCCTCATTATTTTTTATATACTTTTATCTGTGAATGAGGGGGAGCTACGCTTTTATGTATTCCTTGCTCTTCTATGTGGATTTGCTGCCTATCAAAGCTTATTACGTACAAGCTATCAAGGGTTTCTTGAAGTCCTGATTCGTGCTGCAGTAAGAACCTATCGATTCCTGGAGAAAACATTCCATCTTTTCATTGTGAGACCAATTCAATTACTCATTCAGTTAATACTTGTTTTATTAATGGGTCTACTTAACATTCTCATTGCCATTGGGAAAATACTTTTAAGTATTTTTACCGTTATTGTAAAAGTTTTACTTTCCCCGTTTAAATGGATTGGGTTATTATTATGGAGGATGCTTCCGCAAAATTTGAAGAAATTTTTGTTAAAATATTTTACGAGTTTTGCAGGGATTCCAAAGCATGCAAAGAATATGAAACATATGATAATTAAATGGTGGAATAAAATTCGTAAGTCTTAAATTGATTTACGGTTATGTAAGGAGGAAATGATTCTAAAATGGCAGCGATAAGGAAACAAAAAGTAACTCAGATCCAATCACCATATGTGGCTAATTATGAACAATCGGAACAAAAAAACAACATGAAGCGAAAAGGGTTATTTCGAAGACTTATAGCCTTTGCCATTTTTGCGGCAATCATTTCTTATGGGTTAATTTCAACGCTTATGGCTCAATCGGCAACAATTAGAGAAAAAGAGTCAGAACGTCAACAGTTAGATGAACAGCTCGTAAAGTTAAAAGAAGAGCAGATTTATCTAGAAGAAGAAATTGTTAAACTTAACGATGATGAATATATTGCAAAGATTGCTAGAAGAGATTATTTCTTATCAAAGGATGGAGAAATCATCTTTAAGATCGCAGATGAATCCTCGTCTTATTGACACTCGTTTTTACTATTGGGTATAATGGAATAGGATGATTTTTTAATTTTTAAGGAGGAGCAATTTTTTTATGTCAATCGAAGTAGGCAGCAAGTTGCAAGGAAAAGTAACGGGAATAACAAATTTTGGGGCTTTCGTGGAGCTGCCAGGAGGTACAACAGGGCTTGTTCATATAAGTGAAGTTGCTGATAATTACGTAAAAGATATTAATGAACATCTTAAAGTCGGTGACGAAGTAGAAGTTAAGGTCATTAATGTTGAAAAAGATGGTAAGATTGGTTTGTCTATTAAAAAGGCGAAAGAACAACCACAACGTGAACAGCGTGAACAACGTGAATACCGTCCACGAAACAACAATGGTCCGCGCAACAATAACAGAAATGAAGCACCTCGTGCTAAAGAAAACTTTGAACAAAAAATGAGTCGTTTCTTAAAGGATAGTGAAGATCGTTTAACTTCATTAAAACGCCACACTGAATCAAAACGTGGTGGACGTGGAGCTAGAAGAGGCTAACTTGCTGCACTTGAATATAGATTAAAAGCATCCATTATGGATGCTTTTTTGATATTTAAACCTCGAGTTTTTCTATTTTTCTGTTATTAAATAAAACTATTGACGAAAACGTCTCCAGAAAGTATTATTTATCTTGTGCTTATTTAAGTTTAGAAGTTCTTAATATGGCGGTGTAGCTCAGCTGGCTAGAGCGACGAGCGAAACTTCCAAGAATAAGCTGCGAGTTGTACCGATTGAGCCGCTACTTGAGTATGCTTCCTGAAATCGGGACACAAAAAACAACATATTACTACTATTTATATTCTATGTTCTTACTATGGCGGTGTAGCTCAGCTGGCTAGAGCGTACGGTTCATACCCGTGAGGTCGTGGGTTCGACTCCCTCCGCCGCTACCATTCTAAGAAAAAGTTAAGGCCCATTGGTCAAGCGGTTAAGACACCGCCCTTTCACGGCGGTAACACGGGTTCGAATCCCGTATGGGTCATCACTAGAAAAAAGCTAGTCTCTCAGAGACTAGCTTTTTTTGTGTTATATGTCACATGATAAGAATCCTTCCGCATTTCATTGTGTCTAGCTGCGTTGCCCAGCGCCTATTGGTCTTCGTCGCTAACCGAGCACCTCCGCTTTTCGTGACCATTCCCTAAAAAATCTGTGTTTTTCACCAGATTGTGTATTCTTATAGAAGGTTTCCTAGAAAGAAGTCGAATGGTTTTATGGTTTTGTCTTGTTGTTTTGACAAATTCCTAAAATATTCCCTTGTATAATAACAAACAACTATTAAAATACGGGGAGTGTTTTAAAATGGAGAAAATTGAAAGGAACCTCATTGAGCCAGTTGGGGAAGTTAATTTCGAAAAGTCTCAATACGCATTGTCTCGTTGGTTTAGCCGCCTTCAATCGACAATACGTCACTTGCTATTACACAAAGGGTTACTCATTATTTTGATCGGCTTTTTACTGGGACGAGCTTTAATCCTTGCCAAAATTACGCCATTTGCCTTGCCATTCTTCGCTGCAGTACTGTTAATTCGTAAGGATCGCGCTGGACTAGCAATGCTTGCATTATTAGCAGGATCCATGACGTTATCTGTAAATGTAACCATGTATGTATTTGGATCTATCGTATTGTTTACTCTATGTCATAAGGTTTCTAAGAGATTAAAATTTGAATCGGTAAAGGCATTACCTTTTCTAGTACTAATTGCGTCTCTATTAACAAAAACGACAATTATCTATCTCACACAAGGTGAGCTAACATTATATGACGGAATGCTTTCAGTCGTTGAAGCGGGTCTTGGGTTTATATTAACTCTTATTTTTCTACAAAGTGTGCCTCTATTAGCGGTTAGGAAACGACATCAAACTTTGAAAACAGAAGAGGTCATTTGTATTATCATATTAATTGCTTCGGTCATGACCGGCACAATAGGTTGGTCTATATACGATTTATCAGTTGAACATATTCTTTCAAGGTATTTAGTATTATTATTTGCTTTTGTTGCTGGAGCAACAACTGGATCAACGGTTGGTGTTGTAACTGGTTTAGTATTAAGTTTGGCAAACGTTGCTAGTTTATATCAAATGAGTTTATTAGCTTTCTCAGGACTGCTTGGTGGATTACTAAAGGACGGAAAAAAGGTCGGTGTCTCAATCGGTTTAATTATTGGTACTCTATTAATTGGTTTATATGGTGAAGGATCAAATCAATTACTTGCAACATTATATGAATCCCTTATAGCTATTGGATTATTCTTGGTTACACCAAGGATCATTACAAGTAATCTAGCAAAATTTATTCCAGGAACATCTGAACATTCGGCAGAACAACAACAGTATTTACGAAAAATAAGAGATGTTACTGCAAATAGAGTGTCTCAGTTCTCAACTGTGTTTCAAGCCCTCTCTAATAGTTTCTCAAACTATGGACTACCTATTGAGGAGGAGGACCAAGATCGAGAAATAGATTACTTTTTAAGTAATGTAACAGAGAAAACATGTCAAACTTGTTTCAAGAAGGAACAGTGCTGGTCGAAAAACTTTACTACAACATATGATTATATGAAGAAAATTATGCATGAAATTGATGATAATTCAGTGGTGTATAACCATCAGTTGAATCGAGAATGGGACAAGCATTGTGTTAAGTCGAAAAAAGTCATTGATGCAATTGGAAAAGAATTATCACACTATCAAGCCAATCAAAAGTTAAAAAAACAAGTTCTAGAAAGTAGAAGATTGGTTGCAGATCAGCTCTTAGGAGTTTCGCAAGTAATGGGTGATTTTGCTAAGGAGATTCAAAGAGAGCGTGAAAATCATCATCTACAAGAAGAACAAATATTAGAATCATTACAAGCCTTTGGGATTGAAATAGGGCATGTGGAAATTTATAACTTAGAACAAGGAAATGTTGATATTGAAATGAGTGTTCCGTATTGTAACGGAAGTGGGGAAAGTGAAAAAATCATTGCTCCAATGCTTTCAGATATTTTAGGAGAGACTATTTCGGTAAAAAAAGAAGAATGCTCAGCCTATCCAAACGGATATTGTCATGTTTCATTTGGTTCGGTAAAAGCATTTGTTATTGAGACAGGTGTAGCTCATGCTGCAAAAGGTGGAGGTCTAGTATCTGGAGATTGTTATTCAACCATTGAACTAGGGGTTGGCAAATATGCAGTAGCAATTAGTGATGGCATGGGTAATGGAGTGAGAGCTCATCACGAAAGCAATGAAACCCTGCAGCTTTTACAAAAAATTCTTAAGTCAGGGATTGAAGAAAAAGTTGCTATCAAGTCAGTGAACTCCATTTTATCTTTACGCACCACAGATGAAATATTCTCCACCCTAGATTTGGCTATGATAGATTTACAGGATGCTTCCGCAAAATTCTTGAAAATTGGTTCAACGCCAAGCTATGTAAAACGAGGGGAAAAGATCATTAGAATACAAGCTAGTAATTTACCGATGGGTATTATTCAAGAGTTTGAGGTAGATGTGGTAAGTGAACAATTAAAAGCAGGAGACTTCTTAATAATGATGAGCGATGGCGTTTTTGAAGGGCCAAGGCATGTTGAAAATTATGACATGTGGATGAAACGAAAAATCAGTGAAATAGAGTCTAAAGATCCGCAAGAAATTGCTGATATTTTAATGGAAGAAGTCATTCGTACAAGAGCAGGAAATATAGAAGATGATATGACAGTTGTAGTCACACAGATAAAGAGAAATATTCCAAAGTGGGCTGCTATTCCTTCGTATTCATATCGAAAGAAAGCTCAATAAATAAGATAACAATAACTAGTATTCTATCGAAATTTGTAAATAAACATAAATTAGGGCTGTTACCTGGGTTTAAAAAAGATTCATTCCGTCAATGCTGATAGTAAATCTAGTAGGAGGGGATGAAACATGAGGAAAGGAACTTTAAAACAAATTCTATTAATTACAGATGGTTGCTCTAATCAGGGGGAAGACCCAGTAGCAATGTCTGCTTTAGCCAAAGAACAAGGTATTACTGTTAATGTAATTGGAGTTATGGATCAAGATACAATAGATGAACAAGGTATGCAGGAAATAGAAAGTATTGCAGCAGCAAGTGGTGGAGTTCATCAAGTAGTTTATGCTCAGCAACTTTCACATACTGTACAAATGGTTACTAGACAAGCAATGACACAAACCTTACAGGGAGTCATTAATAAAGAGCTTCAACAAATATTAGGCTCTCAAAGTTCTATGGAAGATCTGCCTCCTGAAAAAAGAGGAGAGGTAATGGAAGTAGTGGATGAGCTTGGCGAGACAGTTGAACTTGAAGTTCTTGTTCTTGTCGACACGAGTGCCAGTATGAAACACAAACTGCCAACAGTCAAAGAAGCATTACTTGACCTATCTTTAAGCTTAAATGCAAGAATGGGTGACAATCGATTTGGCGTTTTCGTATTTCCTGGGAAAAGGAATGATGTCGAAAAAGTGCTAGATTGGACACCTAAGCTCGAATCGTTGACGAGTATTTTTCCAAAGCTGACCACAGGAGGTATAACTCCAACAGGCCCAGCCATAAAAGAAGCACTTACTTACTTTAAGAAAAAGCGTTCGTTAAGGAGCTTGATTACTCGTGATGAACAATACTTTGAAGAGTCAGGTATGTAAAGTTCAGCCAGGAACCTATATCACAGGGAAGTGGCATAAACATTCCTATAAAATCATTCAGTCTCTCGGTTATGGCGCTACTGGTGTAGTATATTTGGCCGAGGGTACTAAGGGCAAAGTAGCTTTGAAAATCAGTGAGAGTAGCATGTCAATTACTTCTGAAGTAAATGTGTTAAAGCATTTTTCAAAGGTCCAGGGATCTGCCCTTGGGCCTTCTTTATTAGATGTCGATGATTGGGTGCGTCCAGGCTTTCCTAAAGCAATCTCATTTTATGTAATGGAATATATAAAAGGTGAGAGTTTCTTAGATTTTATACAGAAAAAGGGAAATGAGTGGACCGGAGTGCTATGCTTACAATTGTTAGCAGATTTGGACAGGCTTCATCAAGAAGGTTGGGTCTTTGGAGATTTAAAGCCTGATAATCTAATTGTGACTGGCCCTACACCCAAAATAAGATGCATTGATGTTGGTGGGACGACGATTAATGGTAGAGCGATAAAAGAGTTTACAGAGTTTTTCGATCGTGGTTATTGGGGAATGGGTACACGAAGGGCTGAACCAACCTATGATTTATTTGCAGTTGCCATGATTATGATAAACGCTGCATTTCCAAAGCGCTTCTCTAAAACAGCCGATGGAAAAAATCAATTGAAGGAAGTCGTTCGAACAAATACCATGCTCCGTAAATATGAAAAAGTATTACTAAATGCACTTAATGGGAGATACCAAAGTGCAGCTGAAATGAGAACGGATATGCTTCTTCATCTAAGTCAAAAAATTGTTCAGCCAGATCAGCCTTCGACAAGAAGCAATCGGCACCAAATCAAAAAACAAAGTAAGCCAGTAAATAGAACGAGAACAGTAAGTAGTAGTAATAAAACAGTCCCACAACAAAAGTCAAAAGGTGGACTAGTAGAAACAGTCCTCATCGTACTATTTGTAACACTGGCTTATGTACTATATATCTACGGCCAGATTTTATAACAGAGCATGTCTAATTTTTGTATTATATGTATTAAGAGTGGATTGGAGCGGAGGGCACTTGACTCCTGCGGGAAATGAGGAAAGGTCGAGACCCCACAGACGGGACGTCGAGGAGGCTCGACTTCCTCCCCGATGGGAATCCGTTCATGAAAAAGCCGGCAGTTTGGCTTTTTCATGATTCCCCGCGGAAAGCAAGTGCCTGTAGCGGAAAGAAACGGTCTTCGTTGAAAGTGAAAAAAAGGGTTTAATACAATTACTTTGTTAAGTAGAAATAGTAATGATACGATAAACACATTACGACTACTTTATAGAAGGATGAATAGGCAATGTTACAAGAAGTCAAAGACTTTATTAATAAACATCAGCTACTAGAAAATGACACTAAAATCATAGTTGGTGTTTCAGGCGGGCCGGATTCTTTGGCTCTTTTACACTTTCTTTGGAACCATCGGGCGATCTGGAACGTACATATAATTGCTGCACATGTTGACCATATGTTTAGAGGAAAACAATCAGAAGAAGACATGAACTTTGTGAAAAAATACTGTGAAATTCATGATATACCATTTGAAGGTGTCCAAATTGATGTTTCAGCCTACCAGAATAGCCAGGGGGTCAGTGCACAAGTTGCGGCAAGAGAGTGTCGATTTGCTTTCTTTCAACAAGTGATGGAAAAGCATCAGGCTCAATATATAGCTCTTGGCCATCACGGTGATGATCAAATTGAAACAATTCTTATGCGACTTGTAAGAGGAAGTACGTGGCAAGGGCAGGCTGGTATCAAAGCAAAGAGAGTATTTTCTAATGGATATATCATCCGTCCCTTTTTAGCAGTTACAAAAGAAATGATAGAGGAGTACTGCTCCAAAAATAACTTAAATCCAAGGATCGATCCAAGTAATGAAAAGAATGCATATACAAGGAATCGCTTTAGACATACTATTCTTCCCTTTTTAAAAGAAGAAAATAGAAATGTTCATCAGAGATTCCAGCAATTTAGTGAAGCTTTACTAGAGGATGAAAAATATCTTCAGGAATTAACTGCGGACAAATTGAATACAGTAATTAGAAGGATTGAAGTAGACGAAATAAACCTTAACATCAGTAGTTTCATGAACTTGCCTAATCCTTTACAAAGACGTGGTATTCAACTAATATTAAACTATCTTTATGGAGAGATACCTTCGTCTCTTTCTAACATACATATTGAAAGTTTATTAACCCTTTTTTCCGGCAATCGATCATCTGGAACATTACACTTTCCAGATAACTTACGTGTTGAACGTTCATATGACGATTGTTTACTTACCTTTCATGAAATGAAAAATAGCTCCTTTTGTTTTACAATCGATGGACCAGGTCAAAGTGTCCTTCCAAACGGTGAGGTAATAATTACAGAGGTTTGGGAACACTATCCTAGTGATAAACAAGGTAACGACTGTTTTATTATTGACCCTGACACTCTGTCATTTCCCTTAAAGATAAGAAGTAGGGAGATTGGTGACAAAATGACATTAAAAGGCATGAAGGGAAGGAAAAAGGTAAAAGATATTTTTATTGACCGCAAAATTCCCATGAAAGATAGGGACATTTGGCCGATTATAGAAAATGGTGCCGGAGAAATTATTTGGTTACCAGGCTTGAAAAAATCAACCTATGAAGCCACTGATCGATCAAAAGGAAGGTACATATTACTACAACATAAGGGCAACCAACGTCTAGGGGGCAAAGTAGAATGAAACAAGATATTGAGAAAATCCTGATTACCGAGGAAGAAATTCAAGAAAAAGTTAGAGAGTTAGGTAAGACGTTAACGGAAGATTATAGAGATCGATATCCGTTAGCAATTGGTGTTTTAAAAGGTGCAATGCCTTTTATGGCTGACTTATTAAAACGTATCGATACATATTTGGAAATCGATTTCATGGATGTTTCCAGCTACGGTCACTTAACCGTTTCATCTGGACAAGTTAAAATCCTTAAGGATTTGGACACTTCAGTAGAGGGAAGAGATATTCTAATTATCGAAGATATTATCGATAGTGGATTAACATTGAGTAACTTGGTGGAGCTTTTCAGACATAGAAAAGCAAAATCAATTAAAATTGTTACCTTATTAGATAAACCTTCTGGAAGAAAAGCAGATATAGAGGCTGACTATGTTGGCTTTCAAGTACCAGATGCTTTTGTTGTAGGTTATGGTCTTGACTACATAGAAAAGTATCGTAATTTACCTTATATCGGAGTCTTAAAGCCACATATCTATACAACTGAAGAAGTATAATTAGTTTCTGGATTTTACCAGGATACTAGTTGGCAATAAAGGAAATATATAGCACATTTAAGGGCTATTTGTTGTAATGAATCTATTCGCTATGATACTATTGACTATAGTTTGTTCATCGTGGGAGGAGGTAAGGGATGAATCGGATTTTTCGAAATACGATCTTTTATTTACTTATATTTTTGGTAATTATCGGTGTAGTTAGCTTTTTTAATGGAACGAATCAACAAACAGAGGAATTGAACTACAATGAATTCATCACTCATCTTGAAACTGGTGATGTAAAATCACTAGAAATGCAGCCTGTTCGCGGAGTATATGAGATACGTGGACAATTGACTAACTATGAGGCTGAACAGTTCTTTCTTACATATGTTCCTAATATGCCAAGAGTGATGGAACGAATTGATGCTGCTATTGCGGCGAATACAGATATCACGATACTACAAGCGGAAGAAACAAGTGGATGGGTAACCTTCTTCACTTCCATTATTCCTTTTGTTATTATCTTTATCTTATTCTTCTTCCTGCTCAACCAAGCACAAGGTGGCGGCAGTAGGGTAATGAACTTTGGTAAGAGTAAAGCAAAGCTTTACAGTGAAGAAAAGAAAAAGGTTAAATTTAAAGATGTTGCAGGTGCGGATGAAGAGAAACAAGAGCTTGTTGAAGTTGTTGAATTCTTAAAGGATCCACGTAAATTCTCCGAACTTGGTGCAAGAATTCCTAAGGGTGTCCTTCTTGTTGGACCTCCAGGTACTGGTAAAACGTTATTAGCACGTGCAGTTGCAGGTGAAGCAGGAGTTCCGTTCTTCTCAATCAGTGGTTCGGACTTTGTAGAAATGTTTGTAGGGGTAGGGGCTTCACGTGTACGTGACCTATTTGAAAATGCTAAAAAGAATGCCCCTTGTATTATCTTTATTGATGAAATTGATGCTGTAGGTAGACAGCGTGGTGCTGGTCTAGGTGGAGGACACGACGAACGTGAGCAAACCCTAAACCAATTACTCGTTGAGATGGATGGATTCGGTGCAAATGAAGGAATTATTATTATTGCAGCGACAAACCGTCCAGATATTCTTGACCCAGCCCTTTTACGTCCAGGTCGTTTTGATAGACAAATTACTGTTGACCGTCCTGATTTAAAAGGAAGAGAAGCAGTTCTAGGCGTTCATGCTCAGAACAAGCCATTAGATGAGTCTGTTAATCTTAAGGCGATTGCTGCTCGTACACCAGGTTTCTCTGGAGCAGATTTAGAAAACCTTTTAAATGAAGCAGCACTAATTGCTGCGAGGAGAAACAAAAAGAAAGTAGATATGTCTGATATCGATGAAGCGACAGATCGCGTAATAGCTGGACCTGCTAAAAAGAGTCGAGTTATTTCCAAGAAAGAAAGAAATATTGTTGCCTATCATGAAGCAGGTCATACAATCATTGGTTGTGTGCTAGATGAAGCAGATATGGTTCATAAAGTAACAATCGTACCACGTGGTCAAGCCGGTGGTTATGCGGTAATGCTTCCAAGAGAAGATCGTTATTTTATGACAAAACCAGAATTGCTTGATAAAATTACTGGCCTACTTGGTGGGCGTGTAGCTGAAGAAGTTGTATTTGGAGAAGCAAGTACAGGAGCACATAATGACTTCCAACGTGCAACTGGTATAGCCCGCAAGATGGTAACAGAATACGGTATGAGTGAAAAGCTTGGACCACTTCAATTTGGTCAACCTCAGGGTGGTCAAGTGTTCCTTGGTCGTGATATCCATAATGAGCAGAATTATAGTGATGCAATAGCTCATCAAATTGACTTAGAAATCCAAAGTCTAATTAAGGAATGTTACGAAAGAGCGAAGGTTATTCTAACGGATAATCGTGATAAGCTAGAGCTTGTTGCTAAAACATTGTTAGAAATTGAAACACTTGATGCTGAACAAATTAAAAGTCTTTTTGAGGAAGGTAAATTACCTGATCGCCCATATGAAGCAGAAGAGACTACTTCTAAATCAAATGATGATGTTAAGGTAAATATCAACTCTAAAAAAGATGAAGCGAATGATAAAGAAGAAAAGTAATTAATTCTACTGGGTGTCGGATACACATTGTTGTATTTGGCACCTTTTTTATAGGGGGAAAGGAAAGGCTCTGGTGAGATAACATGTTATTTGCATTAGATGTAGGAAACTCAAGTATTGCTTTAGGAATATATGAAAAGAACGAGTTGATCTATCACTGGCGGATTGAAACAAATAGAAATCGCACTGAAGATGAATATGGAATGATTGTAAGATCCTTGTTAGACCACGCTGATATTGAATTTAGAGATATTAAAGGAATCATCATTTCCTCGGTTGTACCTCCAATTATGTTTTCGCTTGAAAAGATGTGTCATAAGTATTTTGGTTTAAAGCCACTGATTGTCGGTCCTGGAATTAAGACAGGATTAAACATTAAATATGATAACCCACGTGAAGTAGGAGCTGACCGAATTGTAAATGCAGTAGCGGGTATCCATTTATTTGGAGGACCGTTGATTATCGTTGATTTCGGAACAGCAACTACCTATTGTTATATAAATGAACATAACCAGTATATTGGTGGTGCAATCGCACCGGGGATTGCCATTTCAACAGAGGCTTTATATTCTAAGGCTGCCAAATTACCTCGTATTGAAATCGTAAAACCAGATGAAATAATCGGAAAAAATACGGTTAGTGCCATGCAAGCGGGGATACTATACGGATATGTAGGTCAAGTTGAAGGAATTGTGAATAGAATGAAGGAACAATCGAAAGTTTTGCCGAAAGTTATAGCTACGGGAGGCATGGCTTCTCTAATAGCAAAGGAATCGAATGCAATAGATCATATTGAACCATTTTTAACCTTAAAGGGTCTGCAGCTTATTTTTGAAAGAAACAGTGAAGTGAAAAAGGTTAAATAAATTTTAAACGAGTACATTTCTTCATTAGACCAACAACATGAATGAAAGGGGTATACAACCAAATGGAAGATTATTTAGTAAAGGCATTAGCTTACAATAAACAGGTAAGAGCCTATGCACTGAGAACAACAGAAACAGTAGGGGAAGCGCAACGTAGACATTATACATGGCCTACTGCATCTGCAGCTCTCGGACGAGCAATGACAGCTGGAGTTATGCTTGGGTCGGCATTAAAAGGGGAAGAAAAAATAACGGTTAAGATTGAAGGTGGCGGACCAATTGGCGTCATTCTTGTCGATAGTAACGCTAAAGGTGAAGTGAGAGGATATGTCACTAATCCGCAAACGCATTTTGACTTAAATTCACACGGTAAGCTAGATGTTGCGAGGGCGGTTGGAACGGAAGGAACATTGTCTATTGTGAAAGATATCGGAATGAGAGATCATTTTTCAGGACAGGTCCCTATCGTTTCCGGAGAACTAGGTGAAGATTTTACCTATTACTTAGTTACATCTGAACAGGTTCCTTCTTCTGTTGGAGTAGGAGTTTTGGTTAATCCAGACAACTCTATCTTAGCAGCGGGCGGTTTTATGATTCAATTACTACCTGGTACAGATGATGAAACAATATCTAGAATTGAAGATAGACTAAGTAAGATGGAACCCATTTCAAAGCTTATTGAAAAAGGGCTAACACCTGAACAACTACTAGAAGAGATTCTTGGTGAAGATAATGTGCAGATTATCGATAAAATGCCGGTAACTTTTTCTTGTCCATGCTCAAAGGATCGAATTACAAATGCAATCATTAGTCTTGGTGTAGAAGAAATCCAAGCGATGATAGATGAAGAGGGACAAGCAGAGGCACAATGTCATTTCTGTAACGAAAAATATCATTTCTCTAAAGAACAATTAGAAGAACTTATAGAAGAATCGAAATAGACGAGTTTTGGGGGGAGAAACATGAATACTAAATACTTATGGTCAATTATTATTGGACTTGTTATTATGAACTGTTTTACAATCGCCTATTTTGTTTCTACTCAAGAAGGAAAAGTAAAAGAAGTCTTAAGTATAAGTAATGAAGACGCGTCTTCCGGGGAAAATGTTGCAAAAATTGGAGATATACAAATCTCAAGGCAACAATGGTTGAGCGAATTAGAAACTAGATACGGTAAACAAACCCTTGAGGATATGATTGATAAAGAAGTGATAAATCAAATGGCTGAAAAATACAATATATCAATCTCCTCAGAAAGTATTGAACAAGAAGTTACTATGATTAAGACGATGTATAACACATTTGATCATGAAACAATTAATGATGAAGAGAATTGGCGTAAACAAATAGAAACAAGCATGCTTTTAGAAGAATTGTTAACCAAGGATGTTGCCATTCCTGAAGAGGAAATGAAAACATATTACGAGGAAAACAAGGAGTTATACGAAATTCCTAAAACTTTTCAACTTTCACATATCGTAGTTGCAACAGAAGAAGAAGCAGAAAAGGTAAGAGAGGAATTAAAAAATGGTTCAAGTTTCACAGCACTTGCAATGGAAAAGTCTCAGGATGAATTTTCAGCAAATCAAGGTGGCTTACTTGGGTATATTTCGGAGGATACAGAATATATTCCAGAAGAGTATTTCAATGCGGTGGAAGAGTTAGATGAAAATGAGTGGAGTAACCCTATAAAGGTAGAGGGTGGCTATGCAATTCTTCTTTTACATGAAACGATTGATGGGATAAGTTACTCCTTTGATGAAGTAAAAAGCCAAATTAGAAGGCAAATGGCTATTGAACAAATGAAAGGCTCAATCACTGTCCAACCTTTCTGGGAAGAAATAAGTGTTTCTTGGTTTTATGATGAAAAGCAATAAGGTTTGTTAAATGTAAATTTATTGACAAATCTGAATAACATCTGTTAAATTCGATATAACCAATAAAAATACTTGGAATTAGGGGTGGAGCAGGATGACACGTGTAGCAAATTCTATTCATGAGTTAGTAGGGCAAACACCGATCGTAAAATTAAATCGCCTTGTTGGTGAAAATAGTGCTGATGTTTATCTGAAATTAGAATTTATGAATCCAGGAAGTAGTGTAAAAGATCGAATTGCTTTGGCAATGATTGAGGCTGCTGAAAAAGAAGGTAAATTAAAGCAAGGGGATACAATCATTGAGCCGACTAGTGGAAATACAGGAATTGGTCTAGCAATGGTTGCAGCAGCAAAAGGTATTAAGGCCATTCTAGTTATGCCTGACACAATGAGTATGGAACGCCGCAACCTTCTACGTGCTTATGGTGCTGAATTGGTTTTAACACCTGGTGCAGAAGGAATGGGCGGGGCAATTCGAAAAGCGGATGAATTGGCAAAAGAGAATGGATACTTCATGCCTCAACAATTCAAGAATGAAGCGAATCCTGAAATTCACCGATTAACTACAGGAAGAGAAATCGTTGAACAAATGCCGGATGGGCTAGATGCTTTCATCTCTGGGATCGGAACGGGTGGAACGATAACAGGGGCTGGGGGAGTATTAAAAGAAAAGTTCCCTTCTATTAAAATAGTTGCTGTTGAGCCTACTGACTCACCTGTATTATCTGGTGGGAAACCTGGGCCGCATAAAATCCAAGGAATTGGAGCGGGGTTTGTTCCTGATATACTAGATACAAAGATTTATGACGAGATTATAACCGTTAAAAACGAAGATGCATTCGAGTATGCACGCCGTGCAGCACGTGAGGAAGGAATTTTAGGTGGTATTTCTTCTGGAGCAGCTATTTATGCAGCGTTAAAAGTTGCGGAACAACTAGGTAAAGGTAAAAAAGTACTTGCGATTATTCCAAGTAATGGAGAACGTTACCTAAGCACTCCTTTATATCAATTTGACCAAGAATAAAAAACAGTCACTTGACTGTTTTTTTTATGTTGTGCGCCCGGCATGGATGCAGTCTATAGGGTGTAAGTCCCGAACCGCGAAGGCAGTAGTAGCGGTTAGCTTAACGCAAGGGTGTCCATGGTGACTTGGAATCTGAAGGAAGCGAGCGGCAAACCTCCGGTCTGAGGAAAACGAACTTCATACAAGGCTAGGTATCATTGGATGAACCTGCAACTCAAGGTAAAGTCCTTACTTACGAAATATAATTCTCTTCTTTTTTAGGTATGAAATGATGAACACTCGAAGATAATCATGTACAATAGGTTTATTCGTATAACCACATGAATTGTTTTCCGAGGAGGATGAAATAATGAAGCTTGGAAGAGCTCCATTAGCTAGGAAGATTCAATTAGATAAAATAAATTGGTTTAAACAATATAAAGCAATTTCCAAACATGAGCCCTATCATGTTTTATTAGAAAGCGGTCGAGGTGGAAGATATAGTATTATAGGGTTGCGTCCTTTCGCTATCTTAAAAGGGAAAAACCACAACTTTGAAATCACTTATAATCAAAAGAAAGAAGTGCTTACAGGGAACCCATTGGAGTTAATGGAACAGTGGCTTGGGCAATTTAAAACTGAACAAAATCCAGACTATCCAGACTTTCAAGGTGGTGCAATCGGTTATTTTAGTTATGATTGTGCTAGGTATATCGAAAAGCTCGATACATTAGCAGAAGATGATTTAGAAACCCCTGATCTATATTTCTTAGTATTTGATGATGTCTTTGTTATAGATCATCAAGAGAATACTTTTTGGATAATTACTCACTACCTTTCAGATCAAGACAAAGAGGCGAAAGAGCGTCTAGATTTTTACGAACAGTTATGGACAAACGAATTAAATGATAGTACCTTCCCGATAGTAACAGAGCCAAATCAATCTATTGAACGGCCTTATTCTTTTACGGAGGAAGAGTTTGTAACCGCTGTTGAAAGAATAAGAGAATATATTGCGATGGGAGATGTATTCCAGGTCAACTTATCGGTTAGACAATCAAGGCCATTGTATACACACCCACTTAACATATACGACACGTTACGTAGTGTTAACCCATCTCCTTACATGTCTTATATGCAGCTACCAGAATTTCAGGTCGTTAGTGCTTCACCGGAATTGCTTGTGAAAAAGAAAGGTGATGAAATCAGTACTAGACCAATTGCTGGGACAAGGTCAAGAGGAAAAGATGATCAAGAGGATCTGCAATTAGCGAATGAACTCATTGAAAATGAGAAGGAACGTGCAGAGCATGTGATGCTTGTTGACCTTGAAAGGAATGACCTTGGGCGAGTAAGTGAATACGGAAGTGTCGAAGTAAACGAATTTATGACAATTGAGAAGTATTCACATGTTATGCATATCGTTTCAAATGTAAGGGGTAAACTGGCTAATGATAAAACTGGCTTCGATTTAATAAAGGCAACTTTTCCAGGAGGGACCATTACTGGAGCCCCGAAGGTAAGAACGATGGAGATCATTGAGGAGTTAGAGCCTGTTCGTAGGGGACTCTATACAGGTTCAATCGGGTGGATTGGTTTTTCTGGTGAATTGGAACTGAATATTACTATTAGAACGTTAATTGCTAAAAACGGAATTGCGCATGTACAGGCTGGTGCTGGAGTGGTAATTGATTCAAACCCACGCCAGGAATATAAAGAATCATTAAAGAAAGCAATAGCTTTGTGGAAAGCAAAAGAGCTGAGTGAAGAAGAGACAGTAGAAAATAAGAGTATGAGGTGAGCATAATGATAATAATGATTGATAACTACGATTCTTTTACCTTTAATTTAGTGCAGTATTTAGGGGAATTAGGTCAGGAGTTGCTAGTAAAACGTAATGATGAGATTACTCTAGAGGAAATAGAGCAATTAAACCCTGATTATTTAATGATTTCTCCAGGTCCTTGTAGTCCTAATGAAGCCGGAATCAGTTTGAAAGTGATTGAACATTTCGCAGGGAAGATTCCGCTATTTGGTGTATGTTTAGGTCACCAGTCTATTGCTCAGGTTTTCGGTGGAGATGTTGTACGTGCTGAGCGTCTAATGCACGGTAAAACATCAGAAATACATCATGATGGGAAAACGATTTTTGAAGGTCTAGATAATCCATTTACAGCTACTCGTTATCATTCTTTAATCGTTAAGAAAGAAACGTTCCCAGAAAGCCTTGAGATATCTGCATGGACCGCAGAAGGTGAGATCATGGCATTACGTCATAAAACACTGCCGATTGAAGGTGTGCAATTTCACCCTGAATCAATCATGACATCTTTCGGAAAACAAATGTTAACTAACTTTATTGAAAAATATAAAAAAGAAGATGAAGTATGTACATCTATCTAAATGGTGAGTACGTAAAGCAAGAGGAAGCAAAAATATCACCTTTAGATCATGGGTATCTATATGGTCTAGGTGTGTTTGAAACGTTTAGGACATATGATGGTCATCCATTTCTACTTGATGACCATCTTGCCCGTTTGAAGGAGGCTCTTAAAGAACTTCAAATAGACTATTCTCCGACCAGAGAAGATGTAAAGTCCATTGTAGACCTTTTACTTAAAAGGAATAATCTAGAGGATGCTTATATACGTTTTAATGTATCAGCTGGTGTAGGTGAAGTTGGATTACAGGTTGATGTATATAAAGATCCAACTGTGATTGTTTTCATTAAACCCTTACCAAAGCTGGTTGAAGGCATAGAAAAAGAAGCAATCATCTTAGAACAGAGAAGAAATTCCCCAGAAGGTGCTACTAGACTAAAATCACACCATTACTTAAATAATGTTATTGGGAAACGAGAAGCAGGTGGGAACCCTACTGTCGAGGGAGTCTTTTTAACAAAAGAAGGCTATCTTGCAGAAGGAGTAACCTCAAATTTATTTTGGGTGAAAAATGGTAAACTTTTTACGCCTTCGGTAGAAACCGGTATCTTAGACGGGGTTACTAGGCGTTTTATTTTGGAGCTAGCAACCCATCATGGTATTAAAAGTGAAATGGGCTACTATCAATCTGAAGAAATTGAAGTGTGTGATGAGGCATTTATAACAAATTCAGTACAAGAAATTGTCCCTCTCTCAAAGATAAACAATATCTCCTTACCCGGAAATAAAGGGATAGTAACAATACAACTGCAAAAATTATATGCTGAGCTGAGAAAAAGACTTTGGAGCCGTACTGGATTACGAGAGGAAGTTAATGAGTATGAAGACTACTAGTATATCTTGTGGACCTTATACATTAGACTTTTCAAAGAGAACATTAATAATGGGAATCTTAAATATTACTCCAGATTCGTTTTCAGATGGAGGGAAATTTAATCAGGTAGACAGTGCAATTATCCATGCCAAAGAAATGATAGAGCAAGGAGCGGATATCATTGATGTAGGTGGAGAATCAACTAGACCTGGATCTGCTAAAGTTCTTCAGGAAGAGGAACTAGCTCGTGTTATTCCGATTATAAAGGCTCTTTCTAAAGAGATTAATGTTCCTATTTCAATTGATACGTATAAAGCTGAGGTTGCAAAGCAAGCAATTGAGGCCGGTGCCCATATTATTAATGATGTATGGGGAGCAAAGGCTGATAAAAAAATGGCAGAAGTAGCAGCTAAGTATGGAGTGCCAATCATCCTCATGCATAACAGAGATAATAGAGATTACCAAGATCTCCTTCCGGATATGATTTTAGATTTGCAAGAAAGCATCTCGATTGTTAAAGAAGCAGGTGTTATGGATGAAAAAATTATCTTGGACCCAGGAATTGGTTTTGCAAAAAACTTTGAACATAATATTGAGGCTCTACAAAACTTAGAAAAAATTACTGAATTAGGCTATCCAGTACTGTTGGGTACATCACGAAAATCATTTATTGGACAAATTCTTGATCTGCCGGCAGAACAACGTGGTGAAGGTACAGGTGCAACCACTTGTTTAGGCATACAAAAAGGATGTCATATGGTCAGAGTTCATGATGTTTTACTGAACTCGCGTCTTGCAAAAGTAATGGATGTTTTAGTTGGTAAGTAGGGGGCGAATCAAATCGACAAGATATATGTGAATCGAATGGAGTTTTATGGATACCATGGTGTGTTTCCGGAAGAAACCAAACTAGGTCAGCGGTTTATCGTTGATTTAATCGTTGAACTTGATTTGAAAAAAGCGGGAATGACCGATGAGCTAGAGTATACGGTGAATTACGGTGAATTATATAATACTTGTAAGGAAATTGTGGAAGGTCAACCTTATAAGCTATTGGAATCTGTTTCAGAGCAATTAACCACCAAGATATTAAAAGATTTTCCGCTGATCCATACCGTCACAATAAAAATGATAAAGCCAGATCCACCTATCCCAGGACATTATCAATCTGTAGCTGTTGAAATAACAAGGAGTCGTTAAATGAGTAATATAGCTTTTATAGCCATTGGTTCTAATATAGAAAATCGTCTCAATCATTTACGCCAAGCAGTCCATTCTCTAGACAATCATAAGCAAATCCATGTAGAAAAAGTATCTTCAATTTATGAAACAGACCCTGTTGGCTATGAAGATCAAGCTCCTTTTTTGAATATGGTAATTAAAGTAAAAACAGAGCTCTCTATGATTGATTTATTGCGTGCTAATCAAGTTATTGAAACAGAGAATGGAAGGATAAGGGAAATTAAATGGGGTCCAAGAACATTAGACCTTGACATTTTGCTATATAATCACGAAAATATTGAAACGGAAGAGTTAATTATTCCACATCCACGGATGACAGAAAGAGCATTTGTGATGATACCGTTACTTGAAGTAGAGCGAAATGTAGTAATACCAACACATGAGCTCGGAGCTTTAAATATAGATGAATTAAGAGATAGAGAAGGTGTACGTGTATGGAAGCAGAAAAATGGGGAAGACGTATACGAGCTTTTCGAAAACTAAAAGGGTTTACTCAAGAAGGATTTGCGAAGGATTTAGGAGTCTCAGTATCTGTTCTAGGAGAAATTGAACGTGGTAATCGTGTTCCTAAGGATGACTTATTAGAAGATATAGCACAAGCTTTGAATATATCGTTAGAAGAATTAAAACCGAAAGACATGAATGATTAAGGGAAAAGGAGGTAATACCATGTTGAAAATCGGCGATATCCAAATGAAAAATCAGGTAGTGCTTGCACCAATGGCGGGTGTATGTAACTCTGCCTTTCGTTTAACTGTAAAGGAATTTGGTGCAGGACTTGTCTGTGCAGAGATGGTAAGTGATAAAGCCATTCTATTTAATAATGCGAAAACAATGGATATGCTTTATATAGATGAGCGTGAAAAGCCACTAAGCTTACAAATCTTTGGTGGTGAAAAGGACACGCTAGTTGAAGCGGCTAAATATGTTGATAAAAATACAACAGCAGATATTATTGACATAAACATGGGCTGCCCTGTTCCTAAAATTACAAAGTGCGATGCTGGTGCAAAGTGGTTGCTAGATCCAAATAAAATATATGAGATGGTATCAGCTGTAGTTGATGCGGTAGATAAACCAGTTACAGTTAAAATGCGTATGGGCTGGGATGAAGAGCATATTTATGCTATTCAAAATGCTCAAGCGGTTGAACGTGCAGGTGGTCAAGCGGTTGCTCTTCATGGAAGAACTCGTGTTCAAATGTATGAAGGCCATGCAAATTGGGATATCATTAAACAAGTAAAGCAATCTGTTTCAATACCTGTCATTGGTAATGGAGACGTTCAGACACCTCAGGATGCTAAGCGTATGCTTGATGAGACTGGTGTTGATGGTGTAATGATTGGTAGAGCAGCACTTGGAAACCCATGGGTGATCTATCAAACTGTTAAATATCTTGAATCAGGTGAGTTAATTGAAGAACCATCCGTTCGAGAAAAAATCGATGTGTGTGTGTTACACCTTGATCGCTTAATCGATTTAAAAAATGAAAATGTTGCAGTAAGAGAAATGCGTAAGCATGCTGCCTGGTATTTAAAAGGAATCCGTGGTAATGCAACGGTGCGTAACCAAATCAATGAATGTGATACTCGTAATCAACTTGTGGGACTACTAAATGGATTTGTTGAAGAGGTTGAAGCCAAAATGCAAGGCAATGCTCAAGTTGTTTGACATCCCCTTGAGGCTCGCCTATAATACCCGTAACGTAATACCTACTGCCAGTCCGTAAACTGGCAGTTTTTCTACTTACATAAACTAGCATACATTCTTAAAATAAAATAAATTTTTGGAGTTGATTTTATGAGTCATGAAGAATTAAATGACCAATTACGAGTGAGAAGAGAGAAACTACATAAGCTTACAGAAGCGGGTTTAGATCCTTTTGGTAAAAGATTTGAACGTACGAACTTGTCAAAAGAACTAGTGGAATTATATGATCAATTCTCAAAAGAAGAGTTAGATGAAAAAGAAATCTCAGTAACGGTTGCCGGACGAATTATGACTAAACGTGGAAAAGGAAAAGCAGGTTTTGCGCATATTCAGGATTTATCTGGTCAAATTCAGCTTTATGTTCGTAAAGATTCTGTCGGTGATGAGCAGTATGAGGTTTTTGACACGGCAGACTTAGGAGATATTGTAGGAATCACAGGTACGATCTTCAAGACACAGGTAGGCGAGCTTTCAATTAAAGCTAAATCGTTTGAAATCTTAACTAAGGCTCTTAGGCCTTTACCTGAAAAATTCCACGGACTTAAAGACGTTGAGCAGAGATACCGTCAACGTTATTTGGATTTAATTGTGAATCCAGAAAGTAGAGAAACATTTATAGCTAGAAGCCAAATTATTAGAGCTATGCGCCGTTATTTGGATGATCACGGTTACTTAGAAGTAGAAACGCCAATGATGCATGCTATTGCAGGAGGAGCTTCTGCTCGTCCATTCCTTACTCACCATAACGCTCTTGATATTCCTCTATATATGCGTATTGCAATTGAGTTACATTTAAAGAGGTTAATTGTCGGAGGACTAGAAAAGGTTTACGAAATTGGACGAGTGTTTAGAAATGAAGGTGTATCAACTCGCCACAACCCGGAATTTACAATGATTGAGCTATATGAAGCGTACGCTGATTACAAAGACATAATGAACTTAACAGAAAACTTAGTTGCGCATATCGCACAAGAAGTATTAGGTACAACAACCGTTCAATATGGAGATGCACAGATTGATTTAAAACCTGAGTGGAAGAGACTTCATATGGTCGATGCGATTAAAGAATATGTTGGTGTTGACTTCTGGAAAGAAACAAGTGTAGAAGAAGCACGTGCACTTGCGAAAGAGCATGGAGTAGATATCAAAGATAATATGTTATACGGTCATATCGTAAATGAGTTTTTCGAGCAAAAAATTGAAGATAAACTTATACAACCTACATTTATCTATGGACATCCTGTAGAAATATCACCGTTAGCAAAGAAAAACCCAGAGGATCCACGTTTTACAGATCGTTTTGAGTTATTTATTGTAGGGCGTGAGCACGCAAATGCTTTTACGGAATTAAATGACCCAATAGATCAAAAGGGTAGATTTGAAGAACAACTAAAAGAACGTGAACAAGGAAATGACGAAGCTCATGAAATGGATGAGGATTTCATTGAGGCACTAGAATACGGTATGCCACCAACAGGTGGACTAGGAATAGGAATAGATCGTCTCGTAATGTTACTGACAAACTCTCCATCTATAAGAGACGTACTATTGTTCCCGCAAATGCGCAACAGATAATAAAAGTGAAAGGTGATTCTTCTGGAGAAGAATCATCTTTTTATTTAGGAAAAATATTCTATGAATATTTTATTGAAATAGTTGTTGCAAAGTTTTTTCTGAGATGGTATATTATTATTCGTCGCTGATGACGGCGATTGAATTTAAAACAACTGAAATAAGTTGTTGACATTAAATTATCAAAATGATAATATAATAAAGCTGCTTAGATAACAGACAAGCAAACAAGTTCTTTGAAAACTGAACATAACACAAGCGTCAATGTTTGTTTTAAATTTTTTTTAGCTATGAGCTAATCAACTCTATTGGAGAGTTTGATCCTGGCTCAGGACGAACGCTGGCGGCGTGCCTAATACATGCAAGTCGAGCGGTTCTTAGGAAGCTTGCTTCCTAAGAATAGCGGCGGACGGGTGAGTAACACGTGGGCAACCTACCTATAAGACTGGGATAACTTCGGGAAACCGGAGCTAATACCGGATAATATAAGAGATTACATGATCTTTTATTGAAAGATGGCTTCGGCTATCACTTATAGATGGGCCCGCGGCGCATTAGCTAGTTGGTGAGGTAACGGCTCACCAAGGCGACGATGCGTAGCCGACCTGAGAGGGTGATCGGCCACACTGGGACTGAGACACGGCCCAGACTCCTACGGGAGGCAGCAGTAGGGAATCTTCCGCAATGGACGAAAGTCTGACGGAGCAACGCCGCGTGAGTGATGAAGGCCTTCGGGTCGTAAAACTCTGTTGTTAGGGAAGAACAAGTATCGTTCGAATAGGGCGGTACCTTGACGGTACCTAACCAGAAAGCCACGGCTAACTACGTGCCAGCAGCCGCGGTAATACGTAGGTGGCAAGCGTTGTCCGGAATTATTGGGCGTAAAGCGCGCGCAGGTGGTCCTTTAAGTCTGATGTGAAAGCCCACGGCTCAACCGTGGAGGGTCATTGGAAACTGGGGGACTTGAGTACAGAAGAGGAAAGTGGAATTCCACGTGTAGCGGTGAAATGCGTAGAGATGTGGAGGAACACCAGTGGCGAAGGCGACTTTCTGGTCTGTAACTGACACTGAGGCGCGAAAGCGTGGGGAGCGAACAGGATTAGATACCCTGGTAGTCCACGCCGTAAACGATGAGTGCTAAGTGTTAGAGGGTTTCCGCCCTTTAGTGCTGCAGCTAACGCATTAAGCACTCCGCCTGGGGAGTACGGTCGCAAGACTGAAACTCAAAGGAATTGACGGGGGCCCGCACAAGCGGTGGAGCATGTGGTTTAATTCGAAGCAACGCGAAGAACCTTACCAGGTCTTGACATCCCGTGACAACTCTGGAGACAGAGCGTTTCCCTTCGGGGAACACGGTGACAGGTGGTGCATGGTTGTCGTCAGCTCGTGTCGTGAGATGTTGGGTTAAGTCCCGCAACGAGCGCAACCCTTGATCTTAGTTGCCAGCATTCAGTTGGGCACTCTAAGGTGACTGCCGGTGACAAACCGGAGGAAGGTGGGGATGACGTCAAATCATCATGCCCCTTATGACCTGGGCTACACACGTGCTACAATGGATGGTACAAAGGGCTGCAAAACCGCGAGGTTGAGCGAATCCCATAAAACCATTCTCAGTTCGGATTGCAGGCTGCAACTCGCCTGCATGAAGCTGGAATCGCTAGTAATCGCGGATCAGCATGCCGCGGTGAATACGTTCCCGGGCCTTGTACACACCGCCCGTCACACCACGAGAGTTTGTAACACCCGAAGTCGGTGGGGTAACCGTAAGGAGCCAGCCGCCTAAGGTGGGACAGATGATTGGGGTGAAGTCGTAACAAGGTAGCCGTATCGGAAGGTGCGGCTGGATCACCTCCTTTCTAAGGAAACTGAAGTACGCTGTACTTCATAAGAAGACGCTTTGTGTTATGTTCAGTTTTGAGAGAACTATCTCTCAAATTTGTTCTTTGAAAACTAGATAACGTAACAAGACATTCAATGTAAGAAATGTGTAAAGTTCTTTCTTTATAGAAAGAAAACTTTCTAACACAGAAAAACGTAGTTTTTCTTAGGTTAAGTTAGAAAGGGCGCACGGTGGATGCCTTGGCACTAGGAGCCGATGAAGGACGGGACTAACACCGATATGCTTCGGGGAGCTGTAAGTAAGCCCTGATCCGAAGATTTCCGAATGGGGAAACCCACTACTCGTAATGGAGTAGTATCGATACCTGAATACATAGGGTATCAGAAGGCATACCCGGGGAACTGAAACATCTAAGTACCCGGAGGAAGAGAAAGCAAACGCGATTTCCTGAGTAGCGGCGAGCGAAACGGAATATAGCCCAAACCAAGAGGCTTGCCTCTTGGGGTTGTAGGACACTCTATATGGAGTTACAAAGGAACGGGGTAGACGAAGCGATCTGGAAAGATCCGTCGTAGAAGGTAACAACCCTGTAGTCGAAACTTCGTTCCCTCTTGAGTGGATCCTGAGTACGGCGGGACACGAGAAATCCCGTCGGAAGCAGGGAGGACCATCTCCCAAGGCTAAATACTCCCTAGTGACCGATAGTGAACCAGTACCGTGAGGGAAAGGTGAAAAGCACCCCGGAAGGGGAGTGAAAAAGATCCTGAAACCGTGTGCCTACAAGTAGTCAGAGCCCGTTAATGGGTGATGGCGTGCCTTTTGTAGAATGAACCGGCGAGTTACGATCCCGTGCAAGGTTAAGTCGAAGAGACGGAGCCGCAGCGAAAGCGAGTCTGAATAGGGCGAATTAGTACGTGGTCGTAGACCCGAAACCAGGTGATCTACCCATGTCCAGGGTGAAGTTCAGGTAACACTGAATGGAGGCCCGAACCCACGCACGTTGAAAAGTGCGGGGATGAGGTGTGGGTAGCGGAGAAATTCCAATCGAACTTGGAGATAGCTGGTTCTCTCCGAAATAGCTTTAGGGCTAGCCTCATGTGTAAGAATCTTGGAGGTAGAGCACTGATTGGACTAGGGGCCCTCATCGGGTTACCGAATTCAGTCAAACTCCGAATGCCAAAGATTTATCCATGGGAGTCAGACTGCGAGTGATAAGATCCGTAGTCAAGAGGGAAACAGCCCAGACCACCAGCTAAGGTCCCAAAGTATACGTTAAGTGGCAAAGGATGTGGAGTTGCTTAGACAACCAGGATGTTGGCTTAGAAGCAGCCACCATTTAAAGAGTGCGTAATAGCTCACTGGTCGAGTGACTCTGCGCCGAAAATGTAACGGGGCTAAACGTATCACCGAAGCTGTGGATTGTTCTTACGAACAATGGTAGGAGAGCGTTCTAAGTGCAGCGAAGTCAGACCGTAAGGACTGGTGGAGCGCTTAGAAGTGAGAATGCCGGTATGAGTAGCGAAAGACAAGTGAGAATCTTGTCCACCGAATGCCTAAGGTTTCCTGAGGAAGGCTCGTCCGCTCAGGGTAAGTCGGGACCTAAGCCGAGGCTGAAAAGCGTAGGCGATGGACAACAGGTTGAAATTCCTGTACCACCTCCTCACCGTTTGAGCAATGGGGGGACGCAGAAGGATAGGGTAAGCGCGCTGTTGGATATGCGCGTCCAAGCAGTAAGGCTGGAAAGTAGGCAAATCCGCTTTCCATAAGGCTGAGCTGTGATGGCGAGGGAAATATAGTACCGAAGTTCCTGATTTCACACTGCCAAGAAAAGCCTCTAGCGAGGTGAGAGGTGCCCGTACCGCAAACCGACACAGGTAGGCGAGGAGAGAATCCTAAGGTGATCGAGAGAACTCTCGTTAAGGAACTCGGCAAAATGACCCCGTAACTTCGGGAGAAGGGGTGCTTTTTAGGGTTAATAGCCCAGAAAAGCCGCAGTGAATAGGCCCAGGCGACTGTTTAGCAAAAACACAGGTCTCTGCGAAACCGCAAGGTGAAGTATAGGGGCTGACACCTGCCCGGTGCTGGAAGGTTAAGAGGAGGGGTTATCGCAAGAGAAGCTCTGAATCGAAGCCCCAGTAAACGGCGGCCGTAACTATAACGGTCCTAAGGTAGCGAAATTCCTTGTCGGGTAAGTTCCGACCCGCACGAAAGGTGTAACGATCTGGGCACTGTCTCAACGAGAGACTCGGTGAAATTATAGTACCTGTGAAGATGCAGGTTACCCGCGACAGGACGGAAAGACCCCGTGGAGCTTTACTGCAGCCTGATATTGAATTTTGGTACAGCTTGTACAGGATAGGTAGGAGCCGTAGAAGCCGGAGCGCCAGCTTCGGTGGAGGCATTGGTGGGATACTACCCTGGCTGTATTGAAATTCTAACCCTCATGCGTGATCCGCATGGGAGACAGTGTCAGGTGGGCAGTTTGACTGGGGCGGTCGCCTCCTAAAATGTAACGGAGGCGCCCAAAGGTTCCCTCAGAATGGTTGGAAATCATTCGCAGAGTGTAAAGGCACAAGGGAGCTTGACTGCGAGACCTACAAGTCGAGCAGGGACGAAAGTCGGGCTTAGTGATCCGGTGGTTCCGCATGGAAGGGCCATCGCTCAACGGATAAAAGCTACCCCGGGGATAACAGGCTTATCTCCCCCAAGAGTCCACATCGACGGGGAGGTTTGGCACCTCGATGTCGGCTCATCGCATCCTGGGGCTGTAGTCGGTCCCAAGGGTTGGGCTGTTCGCCCATTAAAGCGGTACGCGAGCTGGGTTCAGAACGTCGTGAGACAGTTCGGTCCCTATCCGTCGTGGGCGTAGGAAATTTGAGAGGAGCTGTCCTTAGTACGAGAGGACCGGGATGGACACACCGCTGGTGTACCAGTTGTTCTGCCAAGGGCATCGCTGGGTAGCTATGTGTGGAAGGGATAAGTGCTGAAAGCATCTAAGCATGAAGCCCCCCTCAAGATGAGATTTCCCATAGCGCAAGCTAGTAAGAACCCTGAAAGATGATCAGGTTGATAGGTCAGAGGTGGAAGCGCGGTGACGTGTGGAGCTGACTGATACTAATCGTTCGAGGACTTAACCACTTATTCTTTACTTGAATGTCTTATCGTTATCTAGTTTTGAAGGAACAAAAATTTCCACTTGAAATTTTCCTTCAACGTAATATAATAGAGATTGTCCATTATGAGTCTGGTAATAATGGCGAAGAGGTCACACCCGTTCCCATGCCGAACACGGAAGTTAAGCTCTTCAGCGCCGATGGTAGTTGGGGGTTTCCCCCTGTGAGAGTAGGACGTTGCCAGGCTTTCTAGTTTTGGACACTGAAAAGTGTATGATTACTAGATTTTAATTTCGGAGGATTAGCTCAGCTGGGAGAGCACCTGCCTTACAAGCAGGGGGTCGGCGGTTCGATCCCGTCATCCTCCACCATAGTTTTTCCATGTAACGAAGAGAAGTGAAAAAAACTTACCTTTAATAAGAAAACTATTAACTTACCATATGCCGGTGTAGCTCAGTTGGTAGAGCAACTGACTTGTAATCAGTAGGTCGAGGGTTCGACTCCTTTCGCCGGCACCACTTTGTAGGAGCCATTAGCTCAGTTGGTAGAGCATCTGACTTTTAATCAGAGGGTCGAAGGTTCGAATCCTTCATGGCTCACCATTTTAATTATATTGATTTGCGGGTGTGGCGGAATTGGCAGACGCGCTAGACTTAGGATCTAGTGTCCATGACGTGGGGGTTCGAGTCCCTTCACCCGCACCAATAATTTTTGCGCAAGTAAAAGTTGCGGAAGTAGTTCAGTGGTAGAACACCACCTTGCCAAGGTGGGGGTCGCGAGTTCGAACCTCGTCTTCCGCTCCAAAAATAGTCTGCATTCTTTTTGTGCCGGGGTGGCGGAACTGGCAGACGCACAGGACTTAAAATCCTGCGGTAGGTGACTACCGTACCGGTTCGATTCCGGTCCTCGGCACCATTTATATGCGCCCGTAGCTCAATTGGATAGAGCGTCTGACTACGGATCAGAAGGTTATGGGTTCGACTCCTTTCGGGCGCGCCATATGTATTTACGGGGAGTAGCTCAGCTTGGTAGAGCACTTGGTTTGGGACCAAGGGGTCGCAGGTTCGAATCCTGTCTTCCCGACCATTTAATATTTTCGGGGCCTTAGCTCAGCTGGGAGAGCGCCTGCCTTGCACGCAGGAGGTCAGCGGTTCGATCCCGCTAGGCTCCACCAACAAGTTCTTTGAAAACTGAACATAACACAAGCGTCAATGTTTGTTTTAAAAATTGTTTTAGCTATGAGCTAATCAACTCTATTGGAGAGTTTGATCCTGGCTCAGGACGAACGCTGGCGGCGTGCCTAATACATGCAAGTCGAGCGGTTCTTAGGAAGCTTGCTTCCTAAGAATAGCGGCGGACGGGTGAGTAACACGTGGGCAACCTACCTATAAGACTGGGATAACTTCGGGAAACCGGAGCTAATACCGGATAATATAAGAGATTACATGATCTTTTATTGAAAGATGGCTTAGGCTATCACTTATAGATGGGCCCGCGGCGCATTAGCTAGTTGGTGAGGTAACGGCTCACCAAGGCGACGATGCGTAGCCGACCTGAGAGGGTGATCGGCCACACTGGGACTGAGACACGGCCCAGACTCCTACGGGAGGCAGCAGTAGGGAATCTTCCGCAATGGACGAAAGTTTGACGGAGCAACGCCGCGTGAGTGATGAAGGCCTTCGGGTCGTAAAACTCTGTTGTTAGGGAAGAACAAGTACCGTTCGAATAGGGCGGTACCTTGACGGTACCTAACCAGAAAGCCACGGCTAACTACGTGCCAGCAGCCGCGGTAATACGTAGGTGGCAAGCGTTGTCCGGAATTATTGGGCGTAAAGCGCGCGCAGGTGGTCCTTTAAGTCTGATGTGAAAGCCCACGGCTCAACCGTGGAGGGTCATTGGAAACTGGGGGACTTGAGTACAGAAGAGGAAAGTGGAATTCCACGTGTAGCGGTGAAATGCGTAGAGATGTGGAGGAACACCAGTGGCGAAGGCGACTTTCTGGTCTGTAACTGACACTGAGGCGCGAAAGCGTGGGGAGCGAACAGGATTAGATACCCTGGTAGTCCACGCCGTAAACGATGAGTGCTAAGTGTTAGAGGGTTTCCGCCCTTTAGTGCTGCAGCTAACGCATTAAGCACTCCGCCTGGGGAGTACGGTCGCAAGACTGAAACTCAAAGGAATTGACGGGGGCCCGCACAAGCGGTGGAGCATGTGGTTTAATTCGAAGCAACGCGAAGAACCTTACCAGGTCTTGACATCCCGTGACAACTCTGGAGACAGAGCGTTTCCCTTCGGGGAACACGGTGACAGGTGGTGCATGGTTGTCGTCAGCTCGTGTCGTGAGATGTTGGGTTAAGTCCCGCAACGAGCGCAACCCTTGATCTTAGTTGCCAGCATTCAGTTGGGCACTCTAAGGTGACTGCCGGTGACAAACCGGAGGAAGGTGGGGATGACGTCAAATCATCATGCCCCTTATGACCTGGGCTACACACGTGCTACAATGGATGGTACAAAGGGCTGCAAAACCGCGAGGTTGAGCGAATCCCATAAAACCATTCTCAGTTCGGATTGCAGGCTGCAACTCGCCTGCATGAAGCTGGAATCGCTAGTAATCGCGGATCAGCATGCCGCGGTGAATACGTTCCCGGGCCTTGTACACACCGCCCGTCACACCACGAGAGTTTGTAACACCCGAAGTCGGTGGGGTAACCGTAAGGAGCCAGCCGCCTAAGGTGGGACAGATGATTGGGGTGAAGTCGTAACAAGGTAGCCGTATCGGAAGGTGCGGCTGGATCACCTCCTTTCTAAGGAAACTGAAGTACGCTGTACTTCATAAGAAGACGCTTTGTGTTATGTTCAGTTTTGAGAGAACTATCTCTCAAATTTGTTCTTTGAAAACTAGATAACGTAACAAGACATTCAATGTAAGAAATGTGTAAAGTTCTTTCTTTATAGAAAGAAAACTTTCTAACACAGAAAAACTATGTTTTTCTTAGGTTAAGTTAGAAAGGGCGCACGGTGGATGCCTTGGCACTAGGAGCCGATGAAGGACGGGACTAACACCGATATGCTTCGGGGAGCTGTAAGTAAGCCCTGATCCGAAGATTTCCGAATGGGGAAACCCACTACTCGTAATGGAGTAGTATCGATACCTGAATACATAGGGTATATGAAGGCATACCCGGGGAACTGAAACATCTAAGTACCCGGAGGAAGAGAAAGCAAACGCGATTTCCTGAGTAGCGGCGAGCGAAACGGAATATAGCCCAAACCAAGAGGCTTGCCTCTTGGGGTTGTAGGACACTCTATATGGAGTTACAAAGGAACGGGGTAGACGAAGCGATCTGGAAAGATCCGTCGTAGAAGGTAACAACCCTGTAGTCGAAACTTCGTTCCCTCTTGAGTGGATCCTGAGTACGGCGGGACACGAGAAATCCCGTCGGAAGCAGGGAGGACCATCTCCCAAGGCTAAATACTCCCTAGTGACCGATAGTGAACCAGTACCGTGAGGGAAAGGTGAAAAGCACCCCGGAAGGGGAGTGAAAAAGATCCTGAAACCGTGTGCCTACAAGTAGTCAGAGCCCGTTAATGGGTGATGGCGTGCCTTTTGTAGAATGAACCGGCGAGTTACGATCCCGTGCAAGGTTAAGTCGAAGAGACGGAGCCGCAGCGAAAGCGAGTCTGAATAGGGCGAATTAGTACGTGGTCGTAGACCCGAAACCAGGTGATCTACCCATGTCCAGGGTGAAGTTCAGGTAACACTGAATGGAGGCCCGAACCCACGCACGTTGAAAAGTGCGGGGATGAGGTGTGGGTAGCGGAGAAATTCCAATCGAACTTGGAGATAGCTGGTTCTCTCCGAAATAGCTTTAGGGCTAGCCTCATGTGTAAGAATCTTGGAGGTAGAGCACTGATTGGACTAGGGGCCCTCATCGGGTTACCGAATTCAGTCAAACTCCGAATGCCAAAGATTTATCCATGGGAGTCAGACTGCGAGTGATAAGATCCGTAGTCAAGAGGGAAACAGCCCAGACCACCAGCTAAGGTCCCAAAGTATACGTTAAGTGGCAAAGGATGTGGAGTTGCTTAGACAACCAGGATGTTGGCTTAGAAGCAGCCACCATTTAAAGAGTGCGTAATAGCTCACTGGTCGAGTGACTCTGCGCCGAAAATGTAACGGGGCTAAACGTATCACCGAAGCTGTGGATTGTTCTTAGGAACAATGGTAGGAGAGCGTTCTAAGTGCAGCGAAGTCAGACCGTAAGGACTGGTGGAGCGCTTAGAAGTGAGAATGCCGGTATGAGTAGCGAAAGACAAGTGAGAATCTTGTCCACCGAATGCCTAAGGTTTCCTGAGGAAGGCTCGTCCGCTCAGGGTAAGTCGGGACCTAAGCCGAGGCTGAAAAGCGTAGGCGATGGACAACAGGTTGAAATTCCTGTACCACCTCCTCACCGTTTGAGCAATGGGGGGACGCAGAAGGATAGGGTAAGCGCGCTGTTGGATATGCGCGTCCAAGCAGTAAGGCTGGAAAGTAGGCAAATCCGCTTTCCATAAGGCTGAGCTGTGATGGCGAGGGAAATATAGTACCGAAGTTCCTGATTTCACACTGCCAAGAAAAGCCTCTAGCGAGGTGAGAGGTGCCCGTACCGCAAACCGACACAGGTAGGCGAGGAGAGAATCCTAAGGTGATCGAGAGAACTCTCGTTAAGGAACTCGGCAAAATGACCCCGTAACTTCGGGAGAAGGGGTGCTTTTTAGGGTTAATAGCCCAGAAAAGCCGCAGTGAATAGGCCCAGGCGACTGTTTAGCAAAAACACAGGTCTCTGCGAAACCGCAAGGTGAAGTATAGGGGCTGACACCTGCCCGGTGCTGGAAGGTTAAGAGGAGGGGTTATCGCAAGAGAAGCTCTGAATCGAAGCCCCAGTAAACGGCGGCCGTAACTATAACGGTCCTAAGGTAGCGAAATTCCTTGTCGGGTAAGTTCCGACCCGCACGAAAGGTGTAACGATCTGGGCACTGTCTCAACGAGAGACTCGGTGAAATTATAGTACCTGTGAAGATGCAGGTTACCCGCGACAGGACGGAAAGACCCCGTGGAGCTTTACTGCAGCCTGATATTGAATTTTGGTACAGCTTGTACAGGATAGGTAGGAGCCGTAGAAGCCGGAGCGCCAGCTTCGGTGGAGGCATTGGTGGGATACTACCCTGGCTGTATTGAAATTCTAACCCTCATGCGTGATCCGCATGGGAGACAGTGTCAGGTGGGCAGTTTGACTGGGGCGGTCGCCTCCTAAAATGTAACGGAGGCGCCCAAAGGTTCCCTCAGAATGGTTGGAAATCATTCGCAGAGTGTAAAGGCACAAGGGAGCTTGACTGCGAGACCTACAAGTCGAGCAGGGACGAAAGTCGGGCTTAGTGATCCGGTGGTTCCGCATGGAAGGGCCATCGCTCAACGGATAAAAGCTACCCCGGGGATAACAGGCTTATCTCCCCCAAGAGTCCACATCGACGGGGAGGTTTGGCACCTCGATGTCGGCTCATCGCATCCTGGGGCTGTAGTCGGTCCCAAGGGTTGGGCTGTTCGCCCATTAAAGCGGTACGCGAGCTGGGTTCAGAACGTCGTGAGACAGTTCGGTCCCTATCCGTCGTGGGCGTAGGAAATTTGAGAGGAGCTGTCCTTAGTACGAGAGGACCGGGATGGACACACCGCTGGTGTACCAGTTGTTCTGCCAAGGGCATCGCTGGGTAGCTATGTGTGGAAGGGATAAGTGCTGAAAGCATCTAAGCATGAAGCCCCCCTCAAGATGAGATTTCCCATAGCGCAAGCTAGTAAGAACCCTGAAAGATGATCAGGTTGATAGGTCAGAGGTGGAAGCGCGGTGACGTGTGGAGCTGACTGATACTAATCGTTCGAGGACTTAACCACTTATTCTTTACTTGAATGTCTTGCCGTTATCTAGTTTTGAAGGAACAATTCCTTCATATGTTTGGTGACTCTGGCGAAGAGGTCACACCCGTTCCCATGCCGAACACGGAAGTTAAGCTCTTCAGCGCCGATGGTAGTTGGGGGTTTCCCCCTGTGAGAGTAGGACGTTGCCAAGCAAAGTGAAAGAACCAGTCGAGTGCTGGTTCTTTTTTTGTTTTTAGAAACCGTAAGGTTTAATGGATTATAATGTGAAGTGTGAAAGACTATGTATGGTCGGGTTTCGAGAAGCAAAGAAGTCGAGGAAGTGATTGAGCGAGAACCGGAATGTACAGCGTACATGAGGATCGGAGCGAGGGAAACTGACGAAGGATTCTGAAGCTTATCGGAAGCCGATCGCTGAACACGGAAGTTAAAGCTCGAGCGCCGATGGTAGTTGGGGGTTTCCCCCTGTGAGAGTAGGACGTTGCCAAGCGAAGTGAAAGAACCAGCCGAGTGCTGGTTTTTTTTTGTTTTTAGAAACCGTAGGGTTTAATGGATTATAATGTGAAATGTGAAAGACTATGTGGTCGGGTTTCGAGAAGCTTAGAAGTCGAGGAAGTGAATGAGCGAGAACCGTAATGTACAGCGTACATGAGGATCGGAAAGAGGGGAACTGACGAAGGATTCTGATGCTTATCGGAAGCCGACCGCTGAACACGGAAGTTAAAGCTCGAGCGCAGATGGTAGTTGGAGTTTTCCCCTTGTGAGAGTAGGACGTTGCTAAGCAAAGTGAAAGAACCAGTCGAGTGCTGGTTCTTTTTTTGTATGCTTTTCAAAAGTCTATTTACTAATGGATATTCAGTCAGACCGAATAGTCTATCCGAACGACCGAAAACTTGAGCAGAGTGACCGAAAAAGTTTATATTGGACCGAAATCCTGACCTCATCGACCGAATAACTTCAATTTTAGTTATTTTATTTCTTTCCAACTAAACAGTTTTGTTGGATTATCTGAGAACCGAACCAAATTCATCTCTACTCCCACCGAATTCCTACCAAGGCTAGCGATAAAAGATAAAATTTCTCTAAATTCCTTATTTATGATAAAAGTTTTCTAATGTAATTGAAATCATTTATTCCTTTCATTCAACTCAAATGCAAGTTCATCCTACTCACATTATCCTACCAAAATAATTTCTTGTAATACCGTATTTAATCAACTCGTATACATAATAGAAACCCACTTTTCCGTTTCATCTACAAATAATAAGGGAATGTAGTATTGGGGGGATATGTATGGATTTGTCGATGATTTTTAATGATGAGTTTTATACGATGAGTATTCGCATATTTTTAGCGGCGATTTTAAGTGGACTAGTAGGACTTGAACGTGAGATTAAACGGCATCCTGCAGGGTTTCGAACACACTTACTTGTTGGAGTAGGTTCTTGCTTAATGATGTTATTGTCATTGTATGGATTTGGTCCGTATTTAAATGAACATGATAACATTCGGTTTGATCCTGCCCGAATACCGTCATATGTAATCAGTGGTATAGGTTTCTTAGGAGCAGGGACAATCCTAGTAAAAGGTGCAACGATTCGTGGATTAACGACCGCAGCCTCTATTTGGGTAGTAGCAGGGTTAGGATTAATCGTAGGAGTTGGAATGTTTGCTCCAGCTATTTTAACGACAGCTGTCGTTTTACTTAGTCTAATTTTCTTAAACAAATTCGAATCGGTCGTATTAAATAGGTCAAAAGCACAATTTTTTCATATAGTAGTTAATAAGGATGACATCTCGCTGTCGACCATTTTAAATGTATTTGACTCACATAAGGTAAAAATAATGAATGTATCTTTACGGTATGGTAAGGGAAAGAACAACCGAACAATTCGTTATACAATTGAAGCTGATGTAAAAAATCCAGAAGAAAAGATAAAAGTATTTGAACAATTATCAAGAATGGAGAGGATTGAAAAAATCTTTTAAAAAGAGGGTTTAGACTATATCAAAACTTGGCAAGGCTAACACTTGTAGTGCATACAACTTGATAATTTTTATGATTACCTATAAAATTAAAGTCAAATATAGTCAAAGTCAAGCGAGGTGGGAAGATAGGTGAAAAATATTTCCGATATTATCGAGCAATATTTAAAACAAGTTCTTGATAGAAGTGATCGGGATATTGTTGAGATAAAGCGAAGTGAAATCGCTCATCGATTTGAATGTGTGCCATCACAGATAAATTATGTAATAAATACTAGATTCACATTAGAGCGTGGTTATATTGTGGAGAGTAAACGTGGTGGAGGCGGATATATTCGAATCATGAAAGTACAATCTCATGATGATGCACATCTTCTAAAACAATTAATAAATTTAATAGATAGACGAATTTCACAAGCAAGTGCTGAAGATGTGATATCCCGATTGGTTGAAGAGGGTGTCCTCTCAGGTAGAGAAGCAAAAATCATGCTTAGTGTTATTGACCGATCTGTCTTATTTATTGAACTTCCATATAGAGATGAGTTACGAGCAAGAATGATAAAGGCTATGCTGACTTCCTTAATGTACAAGTAATCATTTAATATTGATAAGTTGATTCACATATAGTTCAAAAACATAAAAAAAGCGTGATTTGATTTTCCTAAAGTTTGGGTCTTGGAGAGGTGAGGAAGAGTGATTTGTCAGGAATGTAATAAGAGACCTGCGACCTTGCATTTTACAAAAATAGTGAATGGTGAAAAAACAGAGGTTCATATTTGTGAACATTGTGCCCAGGAGAAAAGTGAGATGTTTATGTTTTCGGGGAATGGGTTTTCAATTAATAATTTGCTAGCAGGTTTATTAAATATTGAACCTTCCATTAGCGAAACGAAACCATTTATTAATAATGAAATTACTCAGTGTCCACGCTGTAATATGACATTTCAAAAGTTTGCCAAGGTAGGAAGATTTGGTTGCTCCGAATGTTATAAAGCCTTTAATAAGCATCTAACACCAATCTTAAAAAGGTTGCATAGTGGGAATACAGCACATATAGGTAAGATTCCGAAAAGAGCCGGAGGAAAAATTCATATCCGTAAAGAGATTGAAGAGCTAAAACAAAGTCTTCAAGAACAAATTGTTAATGAGGAATTCGAACAAGCAGCTATACTTCGAGATCAAATTCGTGCCTTAGAAAAAAAGGTAAGTGAACATGGAGAGGGGGAAAGTTAATCTATGTCACTACAACGTTTTATCAATCAAGCTATTAGCTCTTGGATGAATCAGGAAGGCCCTGACTCTGATATTGTTTTAAGCAGTCGAATACGATTAGCTAGAAATTTTGAGGATATGCTTTTCCCAACTCTATCTACTAATGAAGAAGCTCAGTCTATCGTAAAGTTATTTGAAGAAAGATTTGAAAAAAAATCTTTTCAAGAGATCGGTGAATTTGAATTACTTAAAATGGATGAACTTCAGCCACTAGAGAAAAGAGTATTAGTGGAAAAGCACTTAATTAGTCCACACTTAGCAAAAGATGCTACATTTGGTGCTTGCCTTTTATCTGAGAATGAAGAAATTAGCATTATGATTAATGAAGAAGACCATATTCGAATACAATGTCTGTACCCCGGATTTCAATTAAATGAAGCACTAAAGGTAGCGAGTGAACTAGATGATTGGATAGAGCAATATGTAGATTATGCATTTGATGAAAAGAAAGGCTACTTAACAACCTGCCCTACAAATGTTGGAACCGGAATGCGTGCTTCAGTCATGATGCATCTTCCAGCTTTAATTCTAACCGACCAAATGAAACGGATTATTCCGGCTATTAATCAACTTGGTTTAGTTGTGAGAGGGATATATGGTGAAGGTAGTGAGGCTTTAGGTAATTTATTTCAAATATCCAATCAAATGACACTTGGAAAAACAGAAGAGGATATTGTTGAGGATCTAAATAGTGTTGTCAGCCAATTGATTTCACAAGAACGATCTGCGAGAGAAGCATTAGTTAAGACTTCAAACATACAATTAGAAGATAGAGTATATCGCTCTTATGGTGTACTGGCAAATAGCCGTATTATTGAGTCGAAGGAAGCAGCAAAATGCTTGTCTGATGTTCGATTAGGAATTGATCTAGGAATTTTAAAGAACATCTCCAGAACAATCTTGAATGAATTAATGATATTAACACAACCTGGTTTTTTACAGTTATATTCAGGTGGTGCATTAAGAGCAAATGAAAGAGATATAAGAAGAGCCACATTAATTCGAGAACGATTAAAGCTTGAAGAAGAAAATACAAATGAGCTTGGAGGTTGATGATCGATGATGTTTGGAAGATTTACTGAGCGAGCACAAAAAGTATTAGCACTTGCCCAAGAAGAAGCGGTGCGTTTAGGACATAACAACATTGGTACAGAACACATTTTGCTAGGATTAATTCGTGAAGGTGAAGGAATTGCAGCAAAAGCTTTAGTTGCTTTAGGATTAGGTCCTGAGAAAATTCAAAAAGAAGTAGAGGCCCTTATTGGACGCGGGCAGGACGCCTCACAAACAATCCATTATACACCTAGAGCGAAAAAAGTAATTGAGTTATCAATGGATGAGGCTAGAAAGCTAGGCCACTCATATGTAGGAACGGAACATATTCTGCTTGGATTGATCCGTGAAGGTGAGGGAGTAGCAGCAAGGGTTTTAAATAATCTTGGTGTTAGTTTAAACAAGGCTAGACAACAGGTACTACAATTACTAGGTAGCAATGAGTCTTCTTCAGGGCATCAAGGAGGAGGAGCATCTAATGCAAATACTCCGACACTTGATAGTTTAGCAAGAGACTTAACTGCTATCGCAAGGGAAGGCAGTCTTGACCCCGTTATTGGTCGTAGCAAAGAGATACAGCGTGTAATCGAGGTACTAAGTCGTCGTACAAAGAATAATCCTGTTCTCATTGGTGAGCCTGGTGTGGGTAAGACAGCAATTGCTGAAGGATTAGCTCAGCAAATTATTAACAATGAGGTACCAGAAACGTTAAGAGATAAGCGTGTAATGACATTAGATATGGGAACTGTTGTAGCTGGAACGAAATATCGTGGTGAATTTGAAGACCGACTGAAAAAAGTAATGGATGAAATTCGTCAAGCTGGGAATATCATTTTATTCATTGATGAGCTTCATACGTTAATTGGTGCTGGTGGAGCAGAAGGTGCCATCGATGCTTCTAATATATTAAAACCGTCATTAGCACGTGGAGAGCTGCAATGTATCGGAGCTACGACGCTAGATGAATATCGAAAATACATTGAAAAGGATGCTGCTTTAGAACGAAGATTCCAGCCTATACAAGTGGATGAACCTACTATTGAAGAATCCATTCAAATTTTACAGGGACTAAGAGATCGCTATGAAGCGCATCATCGTGTATCAATTACTGATGAATCTATCGTTCAGGCTGTAAAACTATCTGACCGCTATATCTCAGATCGTTTTTTACCAGATAAAGCAATTGATTTAATTGATGAAGCAGGTTCAAAAGTTCGTTTACGTTCCTATACTGCTCCTCCTAATTTAAAAGAGCTCGAGCAAAAGCTAGAAGGTGTTAGGAAGGAAAAGGACGCTGCAGTTCAAAGTCAAGAATTTGAAAAGGCGGCATCTTTACGTGATAGTGAACAACGCTTGAGAGAAAAGCTTGAAGAAACAAAGAAGAGCTGGAAAGAAAAACAAGGACAAGAGAACTCTGAAGTTACTGTAGATGATATCGCAACAGTTGTAGCGAACTGGACTGGTATTCCTGTAGCTAAGTTAGCTCAAACAGAAACTGAAAAGTTATTGAATATGGAGGATATCCTTCATTCACGTGTAATTGGACAGGAAGAAGCTGTAAAAGCGGTGTCTAAGGCAGTCAGACGTTCAAGAGCAGGCTTAAAGGATCCTAAACGTCCAACAGGTTCATTTATTTTCTTAGGACCAACGGGTGTAGGTAAAACAGAGCTAGCAAGAGCATTAGCTGAATCAATTTTCGGTGATGAGGACGCGATGATCCGTATTGATATGTCAGAGTATATGGAAAAGCATTCAACTTCAAGATTAGTAGGCTCGCCTCCAGGATATGTTGGATACGAGGAAGGCGGACAATTAACAGAAAAGGTACGTCGTAAACCTTATTCTGTCGTTCTACTAGATGAAATTGAAAAGGCACATCCAGACGTATTTAATATTTTATTACAGGTTCTAGAAGATGGTCGCTTAACAGATTCTAAAGGTCGAACTGTGGATTTCCGTAATACAATCGTCATTATGACCTCTAACGTAGGGGCAAGCACACTAAAGAGAAACAAGTATGTTGGATTTAATTTACAAGATGAAACGCAAGATTATAAGGACATGAAGAGTAAGGTAATGGAGGAGCTTAAAAAGTCTTTCCGCCCAGAGTTCTTAAATCGTATTGATGAAATAATCGTGTTCCATGCTTTAGAGAAAAAGCATCTGAAAGAGATTGTTACATTAATGTCTGATCAATTAACAAAACGATTAATTGAACAGGAAATTAAGTTAGAACTAACGGATGCTGCAAAAGATAAAATTGTGGAAGAAGGCCACGATTTAGAATATGGAGCAAGACCTTTACGTAGAGCAATACAAAAACAAGTCGAAGATCGTCTATCTGAGGAATTATTAAGAGGAACGATTGAAAAGGGTCAAAGTATTATTCTAGACATCGACAATGGTGAATTTGTCGTTAGGTCTGCTGAAAAGGTAAAATAGAACCAACTACCTCCGAGGTATACAATTCAAAACTCTATTTTTGATGTATATCTCGGATTTTTTGTAATTTTAATATGGAACCTTACAAAAACTAACATATTTTAACATTAGTAAAGGTATTTTAATAAGAGAGGGTATCTAAATCATGGCAAAGAAAAAAACAAAGTTTATCTGTCAATCATGTGGTTATGAATCACCAAAATGGATGGGAAAGTGTCCGGGATGTGAAGCATGGAATACATTCGTTGAAGAAATCGAAGCGAAGCCCTCAAGAAGAGGTGCGTTTGTCCACAGTAACTCCTCAATTGTCACCAAACCTTCACCAATCTCTTCAATTGAAACAAGTAGCGAGCCCCGTATGTACACTTCAATTTCTGAATTTAATCGTGTTCTAGGAGGGGGGATTGTTAGAGGGTCTCTCGTGTTAATTGGCGGTGATCCAGGGATCGGAAAGTCGACATTGTTATTACAAGTTTCTTCACAGCTTGCAAGTAAAGAGAAAGTATTATATATCTCAGGTGAAGAATCAGTTAAACAAACAAAACTCCGTTCAGATCGGCTTGGTGTTGTATCTGATCAGTTGTTCGTTTTAGCTGAAACAGACTTAGAATATATTTCCCAGGCTATCGAACAAACAAACCCAGGCTTTGTAGTTGTAGACTCCATTCAAACAGTCTATCATTCAGAGGTTACCTCTGCGCCAGGAAGTGTTTCCCAAGTAAGAGAATGTACTTCTGAATTGATGAAAATTGCTAAAACTAAAGGGATTGCTATTTTCATTGTGGGCCATGTTACGAAAGAGGGTTCTATTGCAGGTCCGAGATTATTAGAGCATATGGTTGATACAGTGTTATATTTCGAAGGAGAGAGACATCATACATACCGTATATTGAGAGCGGTAAAAAACCGTTTTGGCTCGACAAATGAAATGGGCATTTTTGAAATGAAGGAATCAGGGTTAGAAGAAGTGGCTAATCCGTCAGAAATTTTCTTAGAAGAACGGTCAAAGGGAGCAGCGGGATCCACTGTTGTTGCTTCAATGGAGGGAACAAGACCGGTATTAGTCGAAATTCAAGCATTAATATCACCAACTAGCTTTGGAAATCCAAGACGTATGGCAACTGGTATCGATCACAACCGCGTATCCTTACTAATGGCGGTTCTTGAAAAGAGAGTTGGACTTCTTTTACAAAATCAAGATGCCTATTTAAAAGTAGCTGGCGGAATAAAATTGGATGAACCTGCGATTGATTTGGCTGTCGCGGTTAGCATTGCTTCTAGCTTTCGTGATCAACCACCAAAGCCGACCGATGTTTTTATTGGAGAGGTCGGTCTAACAGGTGAAGTAAGGCGAGTGGCTAGGATTGAACAAAGGGTTCAGGAGGCTGCTAAACTTGGCTTTGAACGAGTAATCATTCCAGAGCGTAACTTAGGAGGTTGGACACTACCAAAAGGAGTAGAGGTTATAGGAGTGGCTAGTGTGAGGGAAGCTTTACAATACACGTTAGGGGGATAAAAATGATTGAACACCATCAAAACGATAAGAGTTTAAATCATATTCTTCGGTTTATTGCTCCTGGCACACCTATTCGGGAAGGGATTGATAATGTACTTCGCGCCAAAACAGGTGGTCTAATTGTTGTTGGGTATAATGAAATCGTTAAGGAAGTTGTAGATGGTGGTTTTCAAATAAATAGCCCTTTTTCACCGGCTTATTTATATGAACTAGCCAAAATGGACGGAGCAATCATTTTAAATGAATCCGGAAGTAAAATTTTATATGCAAACGCACAACTTGTCCCAAGTACTAATACATTATCTACTGAAACCGGAATGCGCCATCGAACAGCTGAACGGGTTGCAAGGCAAACTGGTGCACTAGTGATTGCTATTTCACAACGAAGAAATGTGATAACCCTCTATCAAGGTGAATTCCGTTATGCACTAAAGGATATTGGGGTAATCTTAACAAAAGCAAATCAAGCTATACAAACATTAGAAAAATATAAAACTGTACTTGATCAGGCAATCACCGATCTTGGGGCACTTGAATTCGAGGAGTTAGTAACGCATGCCGAGGTGTTACAAGTTCTTCATCGAATTGAAATGGTTCTTCGAATTAAAAGTGAGATTCTTTGCTACATTAATGAATTAGGAACAGAGGGAAGGCTTCTTCGCTTGCAAATGACAGAGCTTTTGGTGAACGTAGAAAAAGAAGCAGCTCTCGTCATAAAGGATTATATGAAGGATCGAGCTAGTGAGCCTTATGAAATATTAGATAAACTCCAAGAGCTATCAAACGAGGAATTACTGGATGATACGATCATTTTAAAATTATTAGGATATTCAGTAGCAACAGATCCAGATGAAGTAGTGGCCACTAGGGGCTATCGTATTTTAAATAAAATCCCAAGACTACCTCCACTCATCATAGAAAATTTAGTATCAACCTTTCAAAATATGAAACAAATTATGCAATCATCCGTAGAACAGTTAGATGAGGTTGAAGGAATAGGAGAGGTACGCGCAAGAAAGATCAAAGAGGGGTTAAAAAGAATTAGAGAACAGTTATTTATTGATAGACAAATATGAATTGATAATACAAAATATCTATGATAAAATGAGGTCTTTTGTTAAATTGACACTAAAATTCGTAGATGATAATCTAATGGTGATATATTTATATTTTTTTTTAGTTTATATGAATCTTTCCAAAGCAATTTAAAAAAACTATAAGATACAGGTTTCAATAATTTTAAAGTGTTAATAATGATAAAGAGGAGGTGAAGGAATGTTAAAACGTATTGTACAGCTGTTTTTTCTTATAATAGGAGGAATGCTCGGGATTTTCTTTATACCTGAACTATTTGAGCTGTTAAATGTCGGTGATATTCCGTATTTAGATAAACCATATACACTTGCCATTTTAGGTGCTATTATTTTATTCATTACTACATTTTGGTTAGTCGATTATATTGTTGGTTTAATCAGATGGCTTGAAGAAACGCTAGTGAAAGCACCTGTTACCGATGTTTTATTCGGAAGCTTAGGTATTATTTTCGGATTAATTGTTGCTTTTCTAATTGTTATTCCATTAAAGTCCATTCAATTTACGGTTGTGAATACAGTTGTGCCTATCTTTGTTACCCTGCTTCTAGGGTACTTAGGATTTCAGGTTGGTTTTAAAAAGAGAGATGAACTTGTTAATCTTTTTACTAACTCTAATAAAAGTGGCAAGAAAAAGGGCTTAGATGATGAAGAGGTTGAACAATCAGCTAAGAAGTTAAAGATCTTAGATACGAGCGTAATTATTGATGGAAGAATCGCAGATATTTGCCAGACAGGATTTTTAGAAGGTATTATTGTTATTCCTAGATTCGTCCTTGAAGAATTACAGCATATCGCAGACTCTTCAGATGTACTTAAACGAAACCGCGGAAGAAGAGGGCTTGATATTTTAAATCGTATCCAGAAAGAATTATCCATTAAAGTTGAGATTTATGAAGGAGACTTTGATGAAATTGCTGAGGTCGATAGTAAGCTTGTTAAGCTAGCACAGTTAACAATGGGTGTAGTAGTTACTAATGATTTTAACCTTAATAAGGTATGCGAATTACAGAACGTTGCTGTGTTAAATATAAATGATTTAGCAAATGCGGTTAAACCAGTTGTATTACCAGGCGAAGAATTAAATGTACAAGTAATTAAGGATGGTAAGGAATATAACCAAGGTGTTGCTTATCTCGATGATGGAACGATGATCGTTGTCGAGGAAGGAAGAGACTATATAGGCAGGAAGATTGATGTATTAGTTACAAGTGTACTTCAAACATCTGCAGGACGAATGATTTTTGCGAAACCTAAGCTACTAGAAAAGGCATTATAATAAGTATTAGTTGTTTCAATGAATAGGGGCAAAGGAAAAATGAAGTATCAAGTCGTTGTACCTGCAGCGGGGCAAGGCAAAAGAATGCAGGCCGGAAAAAACAAACAATTTATTGAGTTAGTTGGCAAGCCAGTTATTATCCATACATTAATGGTTTTCGAACAAGATGAAGATTGTGCGGGTGTAATTTTAGTAATTAACGAAAACGAACGATTGGTATTTGAAGAATTATTATTAAAACACTCCATTCATAAAGTATCGTCAATTGTCTCGGGAGGCTCAGAGCGCCAACATAGTGTATATAATGGATTACTAGCAGTAGAAGGTGTAGAGATTGTTCTGGTTCACGATGGTGCAAGACCTTTTGTGAAACAACAACTCTTATCAAAATTAGTTAGTGCTGCATCTAGTTCAGGTGCAGCCATTGCTGCAGTTCCTGTAAAGGATACGATTAAAAAAGCCACTAATGTAAATAAAGTTGTAGAAACGGTTGAGCGATCAAGCTTGTGGGCTGTCCAAACCCCACAGGCTTTTCGTGTTTCAATATTGAAACAAGCTCATGAAAAGGCAGTTGAAGACGACTTCCTCGGTACAGATGAAGCAAGTCTAGTTGAGCGGTTGGACCATGAGGTTATTATAGTAGAAAGCGACTATCAAAATATAAAACTAACCACACCTGAGGATCTCATTTTTGCAGAAGCGATTCTACATAAATGGATAGGCTAGTAGGTAGGGTAAAGGGGGATACATAAGTGATTCGGATAGGGCAGGGTTTTGATGTGCATCAGCTCGTAGAGGGGAGACCACTGATCATGGGGGGGATAGAAATCCCATATGAAAAGGGCCTATTAGGACATTCAGACGCAGATGTTTTATTACATACCATTGCAGATGCTTGTTTAGGAGCAATTGCCGCTGGGGACATTGGAAAGCACTTTCCTGACACAGACCCAAACTTCAAGGATGCAGATTCTGCAGTTTTACTTCAGCATGTTTGGAAGCTTGTTAAATCAGAGGGCTATTCATTAGGGAATATAGACTGTACAATTATTGCACAAAAGCCCAAAATGGCCCCGTACATTGACCAAATGAGAGAAAGAATTGCCCAACTATTAGAATCAGAAATTTCTCAAGTAAATGTAAAAGCAACCACAACTGAAAAACTAGGCTTCACTGGTAGAGGAGAAGGCATTGCTTCTCAAGCGACTGTGTTACTAGTGAGTAAGGATTAAGGGGATTTCTTATAAGAACTGTTCCCAATTTAATACAAACTTATATTCAGATTACAGTTATTCGCTAGAATCCACGAGACTCCTGCGGGAGTAGCACGTCAACGGGAGACCCCACAGGCGCAGAGCGCCGAGGAGGCTCCCGAACTGCCCGATGGGAATTCGACTTTGAAAAAGCCGGCAGTTGGGCTTTTTCATAATTCCCCGCGGAAAGCGAGTGGATTCTAGCGAATAACAACCTATGTACTTTTATAAACTATGTTTAGGTAGCCAATTTTTAAAACTAGGTAAGAAAAACGGAGGATGTACCATGACAAAAGAAATTAGAGTAAGATATGCACCAAGTCCAACGGGGCATTTACATATAGGTAATGCAAGAACAGCACTATTTAACTATCTATTCGCAAGAAACCAAAATGGAAAATTTATTATCCGTATTGAGGATACAGACCAAAAGCGAAATATTGCAGGTGGAGAAGAAAGCCAATTAAAATACTTAAAATGGCTAGGGATTAACTGGGACGAAAGTACAGATGTTGGTGGAGAGTTCGGTCCATATCGTCAATCAGAGAGAACAGACATTTATGCTAAGTATACACAGGAGCTTTTAGAGAAAGGCTTAGCCTATAAATGTTACTGTACAGAAGAAGAGATTGAAAAAGAACGTGAAGAGCAAATAGAAAAAGGAGAAATGCCTCGCTATTCTGGTAAGCATCGTAACCTAACGAGAGAAGAGCAAGCTGCATTCGAAAGCGAAGGTAAACTTCCTAGCATACGATTCCGTGTTCCTGAAGGGAAAATCTACGCGTTTAACGATATGGTTAAAGGAGAGATCTCCTTTGAGTCAGATGGAATTGGTGATTTTGTCATTGTAAAAAAGGATGGAACACCAACCTACAATTATGCAGTTGCAGTTGATGATCATTTAATGCAAATTTCACATGTGCTACGTGGAGAGGATCATATTTCAAATACGCCAAAACAAATGATGATTTATGAAGGATTTGGCTGGGATACTCCTATCTTTGGACACATGACATTAATCGTGAATGAAAGCAGGAAAAAGCTAAGTAAACGTGACGAGTCTATTATTCAATTTATTGAACAGTATGAAGAGCTCGGTTACCTACCAGAAGCCTTGTTTAATTTTATTGCTTTATTAGGCTGGTCACCTGGTGGGGAAGAAGAGATTTTCACAAAAGAGAAATTTATTGAAATCTTTGACTCAAACCGTTTATCTAAATCACCAGCTTTATTTGATACACAAAAGCTTACTTGGATGAACAATCAATATGTGAAACAGATTGATGTAGAACGCTTAGTTGACCTATCTCTGCCTCACTTAATTAAAGCAGGTCGATTGAAGTCAGACTTAAGTGAACAGGAAATGGATTGGGCAAAAGAGCTAATCACATTATTCCAAGAGAAGATGAGTTTTGGAGCTCAAATTGTTGAATTAACAGAACTATTCTTTACTGAGGATGTTTCTTTCGAAGAAGAGGCAATAGAGGTATTAAAAGAAGAGCAAGTCCCTTCTGTTCTTACTGCCTTTTTAGATGAAGTAAAAGCCCTATCAACCTTTGGAGCAGAAGAAATTAAAGCAGCGATGAAAAATGTGCAAAAATCGACCGGATTTAAAGGAAAACAACTGTTTATGCCAATTAGGGTAGCAACAACAGGACAGACGCATGGTCCTGATTTACCAAAAGCAATTCACTTACTAGGTAAGGACAAAATAATTGCAAGACTATCAAAACAAATTAGTTAACAATTAAAGGATTTTATAATATAGTAAGAGTACATCTTTAAAATGCAATAAGTAAAAGTGTTGATGAGGAGAGTAAAAAAGCATTTTCTTTTCAGAGAGAACCATCACCGGCTGAAAGTGGTTTATGTAAGATGTTTTTTGAAATGCACCTCTGAGCCTCTTATCAAAAGCTCGAGCAATGTAGGCTCGAAGTAAGTAGATAAGAGCGGATACCATCCGTTATTTGGTTAGAGTTGAGGCAATAGCATTTGTTGCCTAAACAGAGTGGAACCGCGCCTACAAAGCGTCTCTGTGTTTATTTAAACACAGGGGCGCTTTTTTATTTTGGAAAGAAAGAATGTGAACGGAGGGACAATAATGTTCAAAGCACTTAAAGAAGACATCGATGTTGTATTTGAACAAGATCCAGCGGCAAGATCTTATTTTGAGGTGATTTTAACATACTCTGGACTACATGCAATATGGTTCCATCGTCTTGCCCATAAGCTATATAAAAATAAGTTTTTCTTCTTAGCTCGTTTGATTTCGCAAATTAGCAGATTTTTCACAGGAATTGAGATTCACCCAGGTGCACAAATAGGAAGACGTTTTTTTATAGACCATGGTATGGGTGTTGTTATTGGGGAAACCTGTGAAATAGGAGATAATGTTACCGTGTTCCAAGGGGTCACCTTAGGGGGGACCGGAAAAGAAAAAGGAAAGCGTCACCCAACCATTAAGGACAATGCTCTTATTGCTACAGGTGCTAAGGTACTAGGCTCCATTACCATTGGAGAAAACTCTAAAGTTGGAGCGGGTTCGGTTGTTCTGCATGATGTACCAGATAACTCAACAGTAGTGGGAATCCCTGGTAGGGTTGTTATAAAAAATGGGATGAAGGTTAAAAAAGATCTAAATCACAGTGATCTTCCAGATCCAGTTGCAGATCGTTTAAAGGAACTTGAAGATAGAATTGTTGGTCTACAAGAAGAATTAGCAAGAGTCCAAAAAGAGAGGATGCAATAGTATGACAATTCAAATCTATAATACATTATCTAGGAAAAAGGAAGTTTTTCGTCCTATCGAAGAAAATAAAGTCAAAATGTATGTATGTGGTCCTACAGTTTATAACTATATTCATATAGGAAATGCAAGACCAGCAATTGTTTTTGATACTGTACGAAAATACTTTGAATTCCGTGGATATGAAGTGAATTTCGTTTCTAACTTTACTGATGTGGATGACAAATTAATCAAAGCTGCCAATGAATTAGGTGTTGATGTACCAACAGTTGCACAGCGTTTTATTGATGCCTATCATGAAGATGTTTCAGCACTCGGTTGCTCTCAGGCGGATGTTCATCCAAGAGTAACGGAAAGCATTGATATTATTATCGAGTTTATACAAACCTTGATTGAAAAAGGCTATGCTTATGAATCTGGTGGAGATGTTTACTATAAAACGAGATCCTTTGAGGGATACGGCAAGCTTTCACATCAATCAATTGATGAATTACGTTCAGGAGCAAGGATTGAAGTTGGCGAGAAAAAACAAGATGCACTAGATTTTGTTCTTTGGAAAGCAGCTAAAGAGGGAGAGATATACTGGGATAGCCCTTGGGGGAAAGGAAGACCGGGTTGGCATATTGAATGTTCCGCAATGGCAAAGAAATTCTTAGGAGAAACAATTGATATTCATGCTGGTGGCCAGGACCTTTCGTTTCCTCATCATGAGAATGAAATAGCTCAGTCAGAAGCACTTACTGGTAAAACTTTTGCAAACTACTGGATGCATAATGGTTATATTAATATTGACAATGAAAAAATGTCAAAGTCGTTAGGGAATTTTGTATTGGTACATGATATTATCAAGCATTATGACCCACAATTAATTCGATTCTTTATGCTGTCAGTCCATTATCGTCATCCAATTAATTATAGCGAAGAGCTCCTAAATCAAACGCAAAATGGTTTAGATAGACTACGCACCTCCTTTGCAAATTTAAATCATCGATTACAAAGCAGCACAAACCTAACTTCAACTAATGAGGAATGGTTAGCGAAGATTAATTCCTTTAGAAAAGAATTTATTGAAGCAATGGATGATGACTTTAACACTGCAAATGCTATATCAGTACTATTTGAGCTATCGAAACAAGCAAACTATTATCTTCAAGAGAGAAATACAGCAGAAGTTGTCATTAAAGCATTCTTAAAAGAATTCGAAACGCTTTTTGGGGTATTAGGTTTAACGTTAGAAGAGGATCAATTACTCGATGAGGAAATTGAAGCACTTATTGAAAAGAGAATTCAAGCTAGAAAAAACCGTGATTTTGCATTATCTGACCAGATACGTGATGAATTAAAGGCAAAAAATATCATTCTTGAAGATACTCCTCAAGGGACTCGATGGAAAAGAGGATAATAGCATGTCAACAGAACAAAGGCTGGATATTATTCAGATTAACAGTTTAGCATTAGCATATATGGGTGATGCTGTGTACGATACACACATTAGGCATCACCTACTCCTTAAAGGAGCTGTTAAACCCAATCAGCTTCATAACAAGGCTAAAAATTACGTATCGGCTAAGGCTCAAGCAAGAGTTCTTCATGCTCTTTTTGATGAAGACTTTTTTTCAGAAGAAGAACAAGCTGTCATACGAAGGGGAAGAAATGCAAAATCAGGGACTGTCCCTAAAAACACGGATGTACAAACGTATCGATATAGTACTGCATTTGAAGCACTAATTGGCTTTCATTTTCTTCATAAAAACGAAGACCGAGTGCTCGAAATTATAACTAAGGCAATATCTATTATTGAATAATAATAAACTTATGACTATAAATTCGTAACAAGATAAATGAAAGGAGGAAAAATTATGTCTAGTGAATTTATCATTGGAAAAAATCCGGTAGTAGAAGCACTTAAAAGCGAAAGAGAAATTAATAAAATTTGGATAGCAGAAGGCTCTCAGAAAGGGCAAATGAGCCAAGTAGTCGGGATGGCAAAAGAAAAAGGAATCCTAGTTCAGTTTGTTCCCAAAAAGAAGATTGATCAAATGGTGGAAGGTAATCATCAGGGGGTTGTTGCTTCCGTTGCAGCCTATAAATATGCTGAATTAGAAGACCTATTTAACAGTGCAAAAACAAGAGGTGAGGACCCATTTTTTCTTTTGCTAGATGAACTCGAAGATCCACATAACCTAGGGTCAATCATGAGAACAGCCGATGCAGTAGGAGCACACGGAATTATTATTCCCAAGAGAAGAGCAGTTGGGTTAACTGCAACTGTTGCTAAGGCATCTACTGGTGCAATTGAGCATATCCCAGTGGTTCGTATCACGAATATGGCCCAGACAATCGAAGAGCTTAAGGCACGAGGCGTTTGGATTGTTGGTACCGACGCTAAAGGCAAAGATGATTATCGTAATATGGACGGAACAATGCCAATTGGCTTGGTTATTGGCAGTGAAGGAAAGGGCATGGGACGACTTATTAGAGACAAATGTGACTTTTTAGTTAGACTTCCAATGGCGGGAAAGGTTACTTCCTTAAATGCATCAGTAGCAGCAAGTTTGTTAATGTATGAGGTTTATCGTAAGCGTAATCCTCTAGGGAGCTAATTCATATGGATATCCTGATTGTTGATGGATATAACATCATTGGCGCTTGGCCTTCTTTAAGAGAGTTAAAATCGAAGGACCTTTCTTCAGCTCGTGATTTGCTAATTGAAAAAATGGCAGAATACCAAGCGTACACAGGATATAGAGTGATTATTGTTTTTGATGCACACCTTGTGAAGGGAATCGAAAAGAAAGATCATAAACATAAGGTTGAGGTAATATTTACCAAGGGCAATGAAACTGCAGATGAACATATCGAGAAATTAGCTAAGCAATTAAATAATATTAAAACGCAAATTCATGTAGCGACTTCCGACTATACTGAACAATGGGCAATATTTGGACAAGGAGCACTTAGGAAATCAGCACGAGAACTCCTAAATGAAATGGGTTCCGTTGAAAAGAGGATAGAAAATAAGGTCAAAAAAACAGTAGAGAAAAAGCCAACTTCAAAGATTCAATTATCAAATGAAGTTGCAGAAATTTTCGAAAAATGGCGAAGAGGGCAACAATGACCGGTTGACGCTGTTTTATTTTGTCCTGTATAATATTTCTATCTAGGTAAAGTACGAAACTAACTTTTCTAAGACGATTAAGTATTTTGCCATTACGTGCGTTCGGGGGGATCGGTATGAGCTCAAGCTTCGATGTCAAAGACAACACTAAATACGGACTACTCGAGGATGAAGAAGTCATTGAATTAGTTCATATAGGTCAAAGTGATGCACTGGATTATTTAATTAATAAGTATCGTAATTTTGTTCGTGCAAAAGCAAGGTCTTATTTTTTGATTGGTGCGGATAGAGAAGATATTGTTCAGGAAGGTATGATCGGCCTTTATAAGGCGATTCGTGATTATAAAGAGGACAAACTATCTTCTTTTAAGGCCTTTGCAGAACTATGCATTACTCGTCAAATCATTACTGCAATTAAAACAGCCACTAGACAAAAACATATTCCTCTTAATTCCTACGTATCTCTTGATAAGCCTATTTATGATGATGAATCGGACAGGACCTTAATGGATGTTATATCTGGTGCTAAAGTATTAGACCCAGAGGAATTGATTATTAATCAAGAGAAATTCGATGACATTGAAGTGAAAATGGCCGAACTGCTAAGTGATCTAGAACGTAAGGTATTAGCATTGTATCTTGATGGTAGATCATACCAGGAAATCTCTGAAGATCTTAATCGTCATGTAAAATCGATCGATAATGCACTTCAGCGGGTAAAAAGAAAGCTTGAACGTTACTTAGAAATTAGAGAGCTTACACTATAGTTTTAACTAAAAACATTTTGCTGTTCATAGAGTGAAGGTTACATATGGTATTGACATTAAAAACAAGCCTATGATAAAGTTTTAAAGATGAAATAATTTGTAAGTTTTTTGTCAAGTCATACGTACTAACATTTTTAACAATCGCCTACGTGGTCTTTGAAATGGGGTGCTACGATGCGGAAAAAAGTAGTTTTGGCATGTGTAGTCTGTGGAAGTCGTAACTATACGACGATGAAAAATGGAAAAGACGTAGCGGAACGCCTTGAAATAAATAAATTTTGTAAAACTTGCAATTCTCACACAGCTCACCGAGAAACAAAGTGAGACTCGACTTGAGAGTTGTTTCAAAATTGTTGGAGGTAACTTGAATGAAGCGTTTAACTAAGTTTTTACGTGATGTAGTTCGCGAAATGAAAAAAGTAAGTTGGCCAAAGCGAAAAGAATTAACACGTTATACGATTATCGTGTTATCTACAGTTATTTTCGTTTCAGTGTTTTTTGCAGTGATTGATTTAGGAATTTCAGAAATTATTCGTTTTGTGATTGAATAAGTATACTGTTCTCATGGTATAATGATGGATAATACAGGAAGTCGAAAAAAGCCCGGTGACGGGTTTTTTTAATTGAAACTTTTTAGGGAGGGAAGGACATAGCGTCCTAACAAGAATGGAAAAAAATTGGTATGTAGTACATACGTATTCTGGCTATGAAAATAAGGTAAAAGCTAATTTAGAAAAGCGTGTAGAAACAATGGGGATGCAGGATAAAATTTTTAGAGTAGTTGTTCCTGAAGAAGAAGAAACCGATATCAAGAATGGTAAAAAGAAAGTAACAAAAAGAAAGGTATTCCCTGGGTATGTATTGGTCGAGATTATAATGACCGATGATTCTTGGTATGTTGTTCGAAATACTCCTGGTGTTACTGGATTTGTTGGATCTGCCGGATCAGGGTCAAAACCGACTCCTCTATTACCTGATGAAGTTACGAGTATATTAAAACACATGGGTATGGAGCAAAAAGTGATCGAAGTAGATTTCGAGCTTAAAGAAACAGTAAAGGTAAAAGAAGGTCCGTTTGCTAACTTTACAGGTGCAATTGAGGATATTGATAAGGACAAACAAAAAATTAAAGTGCTTGTAAATATGTTCGGCCGTGAAACACCGGTAGAACTGGATTTTTCACAAGTTGAAAAATTATAGTTTTAAAAAACTTGAAATTAAATTCGAAAAGTGGTAATATTTCATAGGTCAGTATGTCTTAACGATATATAGGACTAACTATCAAAATTCTTTATATTCACATAAAGAATACGTTGAGTGGGAGGGTAAACCCCTATTACCACATCACGGACTTTAAGGAGGTGTGTCTCGTGGCTAAAAAAGTAATTAAAATGGTAAAATTACAAATCCCTGCTGCAAAAGCTAACCCAGCACCACCAGTTGGACCAGCACTAGGTCAAGCAGGTGTAAACATTATGGGATTCTGTAAAGAATTTAACGCTCGTACAGCAGAACAAGCTGGTCTAATCATTCCTGTTGAAATTACGGTATTTGAAGACCGTTCATTTACATTTATTACAAAAACTCCTCCAGCAGCAGTTCTTCTTAAGAAAGCAGCTGGAATTGAGTCTGGTTCTGGTGAACCAAACCGTAATAAAGTAGCAACAGTTAAGCGTGATAAAGTACGTGAGATTGCAGAGACTAAAATGCCAGATCTAAATGCTGCAAACGTTGAGTCTGCAATGCGTATGGTTGAAGGTACTGCACGTAGCATGGGTATTGTTATCGAAGACTAATAAACCCTGCGTGTTTTTGTTTTAGGGGTTGCGGATATGGTTTTCCAGTTCGCAACCTTTATTCGTGGGAGGTTCCATTCCGCTAAAACCACATTCGAGGAGGATTTTAACAATGGCAAAAAGAGGCAAAAAGTACGTTGAAGCTGCTAAATTAGTAGACCGTACACAAGCTTACTCAGTAGCTGAAGCTATTGAACTAGTAAAGAAAACTACTACTACTAAATTTGATGCATCTGTTGAAGTTGCATTCCGTTTAGGCGTTGACCCTAAGAAAGCTGACCAACAAATTCGTGGTGCAGTTGTTCTTCCAAACGGTACTGGTAAAACACAACGTGTACTAGTATTCGCTAAGGGTGAAAAAGCGAAAGAAGCAGAAGCTGCTGGTGCAGATTATGTTGGAGATGCTGATTTCATCACTAAAATCACTCAAGGTTGGTTTGATTTTGATGTAATCGTTGCTACTCCTGATATGATGGGGGAAGTTGGTAAACTTGGTCGTGTGTTAGGACCTAAAGGTTTAATGCCAAACCCTAAAACTGGTACTGTTACATTTGACGTAGACCGTGCAGTTAAAGAAATCAAAGCTGGTAAAGTTGAATACCGTGTTGACAAAGCTGGTAATATCCACGTGCCAATCGGTAAAGTTTCATTTGAAAGCGACAAACTAGTTGAGAACTTTACAACAATCTACGAAACAATGTTAAAAGTTAAACCATCTGCAGCAAAAGGTACGTACATGAAAAACCTTGCTGTTTCTTCAACGATGGGACCTGGAGTTAAGGTGGATCCATCAACATTTGTTACTTCTAAATAATGGATATTGACTTTTTGAAAGTCATTAACTATAATAAATTTTGTTGTTTGAAATAAATAGTTTCATCTGAACCGTAGACAGTAGGTGCCTCCAAAATGTGAGAGCTTAATATCCTACCGAGGTGTAGTGATTTGCTGATGGATTATCCATCTATGAATTTTACTATACAGCCTCCATGTCTCGTGATATGGAGGTTTTTATATGATTACACCGATGCGGTATCAAGTATGAGATAAAAATCTACAGGAGGTGTAAGGATGAGTAATGCAGTTGAACAAAAGAAACAAATCGTAACTGAAATTACTGATAAATTCCGTGCTAGTAAATCAACAATCGTTGTTGACTACCGTGGACTAAGTGTTGGTGAAGTAACTGAACTTCGTAAACAACTTCGTGATGCAGGGATCGATTTCAAAGTTTACAAAAACACGTTAACTCGTCGTGCTGCTGAGGCTGCTGAATTAGCTGGTCTTAACGAAGCATTAACTGGACCAAATGCTATTGCGTTCAGTAATGAAGATGTAGTTGCTCCTGCTAAAATTCTTAATGATTTTGCTAAAAAGCATGAAGCATTAGAAATTAAAGCTGGCGTAATCGAAGGTAACCTAGCTACTCTTGAAGAAGTTAAAGCTCTTGCTGAACTTCCATCACGAGAAGGATTACTTTCTATGCTTCTTAGCGTACTACAAGCGCCTATGCGCAATTTCGCTCTTGTTACGAAAGCTGTTGCAGAACAAAAAGAAGAACAAGGTGCGTAAGATTCACACACAATTACAATTATCTATTCGAATTTCCATATTAGGATAAAAAACAAGGAGGATTTTAAAATGACTACAGAACAAATCTTAGAAGCTGTAAAAAACATGACTGTTTTAGAACTTAACGACCTAGTAAAAGCTATTGAAGAAGAATTTGGTGTAACTGCTGCTGCTCCTGTTGCTATGGGTGCTGTTGCTGGTGGCGAAGCTGCTGCTGAGCAAACTGAATTTGATGTAATCCTAGCTGGCGCTGGCGACCAAAAAATCAAAGTTATCAAAGTTGTACGTGAATTAACAGGTCTTGGCTTAAAAGAAGCTAAAGAACTAGTTGACAACACTCCAAAAGCTGTTAAAGAAGGCGTTTCTAAAGAAGAAGCTGAAGAATTAAAAGCTAAACTTGAAGAAGTTGGAGCTAACGTAGAAGTTAAGTAATAATTTCATTTATCAATAGAAAGCTCGCTTGAAAACAGGCGAGCTTTTTTTGACTACATCCTTCAGTGATTAAAAGTTCCATTTTTGACGACACTATAGAATACTCAAAACTCCTATATTAGAGGAGGTACATAACAATGACAGAACACTACTATACAAACAAACCGTCGACAGCAAGTAATCCTCAAAATATAAACTTTACTTTAAGGGGTAATGTACTTCAATTCAAAAGTGATCGCGGAGTTTTTTCGAAAAATGAAGTAGATTTCGGCTCTCGCCTTCTAATCGAAACATTTCAATTTCCTACTATTGAAGGTGATTTGCTAGATGTAGGTTGTGGTTATGGACCTATTGGTCTTGCACTTGCAAAGGATTGTTCGGAACGTAACATTGAGATGATTGATGTAAATGAACGAGCAATTGACTTAGCGAAGCAAAATGCAGCTAACAATGAAATTTCTAATGTTGAAATCTATAAAAGTGATGTATTTAATGCAGTTAATCTAGAGAAAAAATTTGCAGCCATCCTCTCTAACCCTCCAATTCGTGCAGGGAAAAAGGTGGTACATCAAATACTAGAAGATAGCTATCAGTTCCTACTTCCAAAAGGTGAGTTGTGGATAGTTATCCAAAAGAAGCAAGGAGCACCTTCTGCAATCGAAAAGCTTGAATCTATTTTTGTTGAGGTTGAGATTGTGGAAAGAGATAAAGGTTACTTTATTATCAGGGCCATCCGTGACTGAAGTGCTAAAAAAATAGGCATAAAAACGAATGTAGGCACTCTATAACTGAAAATGATTTTATTGTCAATACTTTAAGGTGAAAAATGTTGACGGATATTTTTTCCTATGTTAACATTAAAAAATGCCAATATGTAATTTTTCCTTTGTATCTATTTTAATTTTTTATGTATAAATTTAGAGGCATAGGAAAGACTGATAAAATCAATAGTTCGTTTGTGAAAATATGGTTTTCTTGTTCAATCAGAAAAGATTATTTCTGGTTTTTGTAAGAAAGATACGGTTTATTTACTGTGTTTTTCTAAGAAGAAACCATTTTTCTTTTTGTCTATTGTGTTTATGGTTAGACAAATAAAATTTGCAAGTTTAACGCTTGATTTGAGGGGTGAATCAGTTGACAGGTCAACTAGTTCAGTATGGACGACACCGAAAGCGTAGGAGTTATGCGCGTATTAGTGAAGTTTTAGAATTACCAAATCTTATCGAAATCCAAACCTCTTCATATCAATGGTTTCTTGATGAGGGTCTTAGAGAAATGTTTCAGGATATTTCTCCGATTGAAGATTTTACTGGTAACTTATCGCTTGATTTTATCGATTATAGTTTAGGAGACCCTAAATATTCGGTCGAAGAATCAAAAGAGCGAGATGTTACATACTCTGCGCCATTACGTGTTAAGGTGCGTCTGATTAATAAAGAAACCGGCGAAGTGAAAGATCAGGACGTATTTATGGGTGATTTCCCACTAATGACTGAGACGGGCACGTTTGTTATCAATGGAGCCGAACGTGTAATTGTATCACAGTTAGTACGTTCCCCGAGTGTGTATTACAGCGGAAAAATTGATAAAAATGGAAAAAGAGGATTTACAGCAACAGTAATTCCAAACCGTGGTGCTTGGTTAGAATACGAAACAGATGCGAAGGATGTAGTATACGTTCGTATTGATCGTACTCGGAAATTACCGGTTACGGTTCTTTTGCGTGCATTAGGGTTTGGGTCTGATCAAGAAATCATCGATTTATTTGGCGAGAATGAATACCTTCGAAATACTCTTGATAAAGATAACACCGAGAGTACTGAAAAGGCATTACTAGAAATTTATGAACGTCTACGCCCTGGTGAGCCACCTACAGTAGACAATGCAAAAAGCTTACTAGAATCTCGTTTCTTTGATCCAAAGAGATATGATCTAGCAAATGTTGGTCGTTACAAGATTAATAAAAAGCTGCATATTAAAAACCGCCTATTTAACCAACGTCTAGCAGAAACTCTAGTAGATGGTGAAACAGGTGAGATTATTGCAGAAAAAGGTACTCTACTAGATAGAAGAACACTAGACCGTCTTATTCCACATCTTGAAAATGGGATTGGATTCAAGTCTGTTCAACCTAACGGTGGTGTGCTAGATGACGAAGTAATGATTCAATCTATTAAAATTGTCGCTCCTAGTGATCCTGATGGAGAACAAGTTATCAATGTTATTGGTAACACAATTATTGATGAGTCAATTAAAAATATTACACAAGCTGATATTCTAGCATCTATTAGTTATTTCTTTAACTTGTTACATCAAGTAGGAGATACAGATGATATTGATCACCTTGGTAATCGTCGCTTACGTTCTGTAGGTGAATTGCTACAAAATCAATTTAGAATTGGACTTTCTCGTATGGAACGTGTTGTTCGTGAGAGAATGTCTATTCAAGATACAAATACGATTACACCACAACAATTAATTAATATTCGTCCAGTTATTGCGTCTATTAAAGAGTTCTTTGGTAGCTCACAGCTTTCTCAATTCATGGACCAAACGAACCCTCTAGCAGAATTAACCCACAAACGTAGGTTATCAGCTTTAGGACCTGGTGGACTAACACGTGAGCGTGCGGGCTTTGAAGTACGTGACGTACACTATTCTCACTATGGTCGTATGTGTCCGATTGAAACTCCAGAGGGACCGAATATCGGACTAATTAACTCTCTATCATCATTTGCAAAAGTAAATAGATTTGGTTTTATTGAAACACCTTATCGTCGGGTTGATCCGGAGAGTGGTAAAGTAACAGAACGAATCGATTACTTAACTGCTGATGAAGAGGATTTATATGTTGTTGCACAAGCAAACGCTAGATTGTCAGATGATGGATCATTTATTGATCAAGATATCGTCTCACGTTTCAAAGGTGAAAATACAGTTGTTAGTCGAGACCGTATTGACTATATGGATGTATCGCCTAAACAAGTAGTATCTGCTGCAACAGCTTGTATTCCATTCTTAGAAAACGATGACTCGAACCGTGCACTAATGGGAGCGAACATGCAACGTCAAGCGGTTCCTTTAATGAACCCAGAGGCACCAATTGTTGGTACAGGTATGGAATATGTATCTGGTAAAGATTCTGGAGCTGCAGTTATTTGTAAGTACCCGGGTGTCGTTGAAAGAGTAGAAGCAAAACAAGTTTGGGTTAGACGTTATGAAGAGGTTGATGGCCAAAAGGTTAAAGGCAACCTTGATAAATATAGACTGTTAAAATTCATTCGTTCAAACCAAGGAACGTGTTATAACCAACGCCCAATTGTTTCAGTTGGTGATGAAGTGGTTAGAGGAGAAATCCTTGCAGACGGACCTTCAATGGAGCAAGGGGAACTAGCACTTGGTAGAAACGTACTAGTTGGATTTATGACATGGGATGGTTACAACTATGAGGATGCAATCATCATGAGTCAACGCCTTGTTAAGGATGATGTATATACTTCAATTCACATTGAGGAATATGAATCAGAATCACGCGATACTAAGCTTGGACCTGAAGAAATAACTCGTGATATTCCAAACGTTGGTGAAGATGCATTGCGCAACCTTGATGAGCGTGGAATTATCAGAACGGGTGCTGAAGTAAAAGATGGTGATCTACTAGTGGGTAAAGTAACTCCAAAAGGAGTAACAGAACTTACAGCAGAGGAACGTCTATTACATGCAATCTTCGGTGAAAAAGCACGTGAAGTACGTGATACTTCTCTACGTGTACCACACGGTGGTGGCGGTATCGTTTTAGATGTAAAAGTGTTTAATCGTGAAGATGGCGATGAGCTTCCTCCTGGAGTAAATCAACTTGTTCGCGTATATATTGTTCAAAAACGTAAAATCTCTGAAGGGGATAAAATGGCAGGACGCCATGGTAACAAGGGTGTTATTTCTCGTATTCTTCCAGAGGAAGATATGCCGTTCTTACCAGATGGTACGCCAATTGATATCATGTTAAACCCACTAGGAGTTCCATCACGTATGAACATCGGTCAGGTACTTGAGTTACACCTTGGTATGGCTGCACGCCAATTAGGCATTCATGTAGCATCACCGGTATTTGACGGAGCGCGTGAGGAAGATGTTTGGGAAACACTTCAAGAAGCAGGTATGTCACGTGATGCAAAAACAGTTTTATACGATGGAAGAACGGGAGAACCGTTTGATAATCGTGTCTCTGTTGGAGTTATGTACATGATTAAGCTTGCTCACATGGTTGACGACAAGTTACATGCTCGTTCAACAGGACCATACTCACTAGTTACGCAACAGCCTCTTGGAGGAAAAGCGCAATTCGGTGGACAACGTTTCGGAGAGATGGAGGTATGGGCACTTGAAGCATACGGTGCTGCATATACTCTTCAAGAAATTCTAACCGTTAAATCGGATGACGTTGTTGGTCGTGTGAAAACATATGAAGCTATAGTTAAAGGTGAGAATGTTCCTGAACCTGGAGTTCCGGAATCCTTCAAAGTATTAATAAAAGAGCTACAGAGCTTAGGTATGGATGTTAAAATCTTATCTGGTGATGAGCAAGAGATCGAAATGCGTGATACAGAAGATGATGAAGAACCAAATCAGAATGATGGCGTGTCTTTAGATAATGAACAGCCAATTAATGAATTAAACGAAGAAAAAGATGCTGTTACAAAGGAATAATTCGGGTAACAAGCCAGCAATAAGGGTAAAACCTGGAGATTATAAGGGAGGTAGGCCCCTTGCTAGATGTCAATAATTTTGAGTATATGAAAATCGGTCTCGCTTCACCTGATAAGATTCGTTCATGGTCTTTTGGTGAGGTAAAGAAGCCAGAAACAATAAATTATCGTACGTTAAAGCCTGAGAAGGACGGTTTATTCTGTGAACGTATTTTTGGTCCAACGAAGGACTGGGAATGTCATTGTGGTAAATATAAGCGTGTCCGTTATAAAGGCGTAGTTTGTGACCGATGTGGAGTTGAAGTAACACGTGCAAAAGTACGTCGTGAAAGAATGGGGCATATTGAATTAGCTGCCCCTGTCTCACACATCTGGTATTTTAAAGGAATTCCAAGCCGTATGGGACTTGTTTTAGACATGTCCCCTCGTGCCCTGGAAGAAGTTATCTATTTTGCTTCTTATGTTGTTACAGAAACTGGTGACACTCCATTAGAAAAAAAGCAACTTCTTTCAGAAAAAGAATTTCGTGCATATCGTGAGAAGTATGGAAATACTTTCCAGGCAGCTATGGGTGCAGAAGCAATTAAAAAATTACTTTCAGACATTGAACTTAATAAAGAAGTTAATTTCTTAAAAGAAGAATTGAAAACTTCTCAAGGACAACGTCGTACTCGTGCGATTAAACGCTTAGAGGTATTAGAAGCATTCAGAAATTCTGGTAACGAACCATCTTGGATGATCTTAGATGTACTTCCAGTTATTCCACCAGAATTACGTCCAATGGTTCAGTTAGACGGTGGTCGTTTTGCGACTTCTGACTTAAATGATTTATATCGTCGTGTTATTAATCGTAATAATCGTTTGAAACGCTTATTAGACCTTGGTGCTCCAAGCATCATCGTCCAAAATGAAAAGCGTATGTTACAAGAAGCTGTTGATGCACTTATTGACAATGGTCGTCGTGGTCGTCCAGTGACAGGTCCTGGTAACCGTCCATTAAAGTCATTATCACATATGTTAAAAGGGAAGCAAGGACGTTTCCGTCAGAACCTTCTTGGTAAACGTGTTGACTACTCAGGACGTTCAGTTATCGTAGTAGGACCTAACTTAAAGATGTATCAATGTGGATTACCTAAAGAAATGGCATTAGAACTATTTAAGCCTTTCGTTATGAAAGAATTAGTAGAAAAAGGCCTAGCACACAATATTAAGAGTGCGAAACGTAAAATAGAACGCGTTCAGCCTGAAGTATGGGACGTTCTTGAATCTGTTATTAGAGAGCACCCTGTATTACTTAACCGTGCACCTACTCTACATAGATTAGGAATTCAAGCATTCGAACCTACTCTTGTTGAAGGACGCGCAATCCGTCTTCACCCTCTTGTATGTACAGCATATAATGCTGACTTCGATGGTGACCAAATGGCGGTACACGTACCTTTATCAGCAGAAGCACAAGCAGAAGCACGTTTATTAATGCTAGCGGCACAGAACATCCTTAACCCTAAGGATGGTAAACCAGTTGTTACTCCATCTCAGGATATGGTATTAGGAAACTATTACTTAACGCTTGAGCGTAAAGGGGCAATTGGGGAAGGTATGGTATTTAAAGATACAAATGAAGCTTTAATTGCCTACCAAAATGGCTATGTTCATCTTCATACACGTGTTGCGGTTCATGCAGGATCATTAAATAATGAGACTTTTACAGAGGAACAAAATCAGCAGTTATTAGTAACTACGGTTGGTAAGTTGATTTTTAATGAAATCTTACCTACATCGTTCCCTTATATTAATGAACCAACAAAACGTAATCTTGAAGAAAAAACACCAGAAAAATACTTTATTCCTAAAGGTGCAAACGTTCTAGAAGCAATTACGAGCCAAGATATCATCGATCCATTCAAGAAGAAAATTCTTGGAAACATTATTGCTGAAGTGTTCAAGAAGTTCAAAATTACTGAGACTTCAAAAATGTTAGATCGAATGAAAAACTTAGGTTTCAGATACTCAACTAAAGCTGGTATTACGGTTGGTGTGTCAGATATCGTAGTTTTACCTGAGAAACAAGGCATTCTAACGGAAGCACAGGCTAAAGTAGATAATGTATTAAAACAATTCCGTCGTGGTTTAATCACGGATGAAGAACGTTATGACCGTGTTATTTCAATCTGGAGTGCAGCGAAAGATGTTATCCAAGGTAAGCTAATGGATACACTTGATAGAAGTAACCCAATCTTTATGATGAGTGACTCTGGTGCCCGTGGTAACGCATCTAACTTTACACAGTTAGCTGGTATGCGTGGTCTGATGGCCAACCCGGCTGGTAGAATTATCGAGTTACCGATTAAATCAAGTTTCCGTGAAGGATTAACAGTATTAGAATACTTCATCTCTACTCACGGTGCTCGTAAAGGTCTTGCGGATACTGCGTTAAAAACAGCTGACTCAGGTTACTTAACAAGACGTCTAGTAGATGTTGCGCAGGATGTAATCGTTAGAGATGATGATTGTGGAACAGACAGAGGTCTTCATATCCGTGCATTAAAAGATGGTACTGAGGTAATTGAAGCACTTGAAGAACGACTAATCGGTCGTTATGCAAGAAAAACAATTAAACACCCTGAGACAAAAGAAGTTATCGTAAAAGAGAACGATCTAATCACAGAAGACCTAGCTACTATAATTGTAGAAGCTGGAATTGAAGATGCATGGATCCGTTCAGCGTTTACATGTAACACTAGACATGGTGTGTGTAAAAAATGTTATGGTCGTAACTTAGCAACTGGTTCAGAGGTAGAGGTTGGGGAAGCAGTAGGTATTATTGCTGCTCAATCAATTGGTGAGCCAGGAACACAGTTAACGATGCGTACATTCCATACCGGTGGGGTTGCAGGAGACGATATCACTCAAGGTTTACCGCGTATTCAGGAGCTATTTGAGGCGCGTAATCCGAAGGGTCAAGCGGTTATTTCTGAAATCGAAGGTGTTGTTAGTGCAATAAATGAAGTAAGAGATAAACAACAAGAAATCGTTATTCAAGGTGATGTTGAAAGTCGTTCGTACACTGCACCATATAGTGCGCGTTTAAAGGTTACTGAAGGTCAAGAAATTAAACGTGGTCAAGAATTAACGGAAGGTTCTATTGATCCTAAGGAACTATTAAAAGTAAAAGATATGACAGCAGTACAAGAATACTTACTGCGTGAAGTTCAAAAAGTATACCGTATGCAAGGGGTAGAAATTGGAGATAAACACGTAGAAGTAATGGTTCGACAAATGTTACGTAAAGTAAGAGTTATGGACGCAGGTGATACAGATGTGTTACCAGGTTCATTACTAGATGTACATCAATTCACAGATGCGAATACAAAAGTGTTACTAAAAGGTGGAATGCCTGCAACAGGTCGTCCGGTCCTTCTTGGTATCACAAAAGCATCACTTGAAACGGATTCCTTCTTATCTGCCGCATCATTCCAAGAAACAACAAGAGTTCTTACAGATGCTGCAATTAAAGGGAAGCGCGATGAATTACTGGGACTAAAAGAGAATGTAATTATTGGTAAATTAGTACCAGCAGGAACAGGTATGACTCGTTACCGCAAAGCAGAGCCAGTCCTTCAAACAGAGGAAAAAGAAGAGGCGGTTACTGTAGAATAGATATCTTTCTTTAAGTTGTAAGAGAGGTGTCAATCAATCCTTAACTTATTATTTTATGCGAAACATAAAAAAATATGATTTGGGATAGTTGACATCTCCTCCTTACAATGATACTATATCGTAGGTGCTCCTAATAACCTGGTACTTTGGAGGATATGAATAATGTCTTATGATAAAGTATTACAGGCAACTGAGATAATCATAGGTACTAAACAAACAGTGAAGGCACTACAGAACACAAAGGTACTAGAAGTTGTCGTAGCAGAAGATGCTGATCGGCGAGTTGTTAATAAACTATTACTACTAGCTGAGGAACAACGAGTAAAGATAACTAGAGTGGAATCTATGAAATTGCTTGGAAAAGCATGTGGAATAGAAGTAGGAGCTGCAGCTGTAGCGATTATTCGTTAAAAACTGTTTTTGTGGAAGACAAAGAATCGTATTCTACAAGAACTTTGTTTTTGTCAAAGAATGAACCACCTGGATGTGTGGACTTAGAATTATGTGAAGGGAGGAAAACAACAATGCCTACTATTAATCAATTAGTGCGTAAGGGCCGTGAGACTAAGGTAGTTAAATCTGACTCTCCAGCTTTAAATAAAGGGTACAACAGCTTCAAAAAAGCTCAAACTAACCTTACATCACCTCAAAAACGTGGTGTTTGTACACGTGTTGGTACGATGACACCTAAAAAACCAAACTCAGCACTTCGTAAGTATGCTCGTGTACGTTTAACAAACGGTATCGAGGTTACAGCTTACATCCCAGGAATTGGACACAACCTACAAGAGCACAGTGTAGTGTTAATTCGTGGTGGACGTGTTAAAGACTTACCAGGGGTACGTTATCACATTGTACGTGGTGCGTTAGATACAGCTGGTGTTAATAACCGTATGCAAGGTCGTTCTAAATACGGAACTAAGAGACCTAAAGCTGCAAAAAAATAAGTTAAATACTAACATATCATGATTGAAAGGAGGAAATGATAATGCCTCGTAAAGGACCTGTAGCAAAAAGAGATGTATTACCAGATCCGATTTATAATTCAAAGCTTGTATCTCGTTTAATCAACAAAATGATGGTTGACGGAAAAAGAGGTAAATCACAAGCGATTTTATATAATGCGTTTGAATTAGTACAACAACGTTCTGGAAAGGACGCAATGGAAGTATTCGAACAAGCAATTAAGAACATCATGCCTGTACTTGAAGTAAGAGCTCGCCGTGTAGGTGGATCTAACTACCAAGTACCTGTAGAAGTTCGCCCTGAACGTAGAACTACTTTAGGACTACGTTGGTTAGTAAACTATGCTCGTCTTCGTGGAGAAAAAACGATGGAAGAGCGTTTAGCTAACGAAATTTTAGATGCAGCAAACAATAGTGGTGCAGCAGTTAAAAAGCGTGAGGACACTCACAAAATGGCTGAAGCTAATAAAGCATTCGCACACTACCGTTGGTAGGATAAAAACTAGCTCTGTTAAATTATTGATTTTAACAGAGCCTTTTCCAAAAAAAAATATACTTAACTATGGAAGGAGAAAGACACCCAATGGCAAGAGAGTTCTCCTTAGACAAAACTCGTAATATTGGTATCATGGCACATATTGATGCTGGTAAAACTACGACAACTGAGCGTGTACTTTACTATACAGGTCGTATCCATAAAATTGGTGAAACTCATGAAGGAGCTTCACAAATGGACTGGATGGAGCAGGAACAAGAGCGTGGAATCACGATCACTTCTGCTGCAACAACTGCTGCATGGAAAGGTCACCGCGTAAATATCATCGATACACCAGGTCACGTAGACTTCACAGTTGAAGTTGAACGTTCACTTCGTGTACTAGATGGAGCTGTAGCTGTTCTTGATGCACAATCAGGAGTTGAGCCTCAAACTGAAACAGTTTGGCGTCAAGCTACAACATACGGTGTTCCTCGTGTTGTATTCGTAAACAAAATGGACAAAATCGGTGCAGATTTCTTATACTCTGTAGGTACTATTCATGACCGTTTACAAGCAAATGCACACCCAATTCAACTACCAATCGGTGCTGAAGATCAATTCGAAGGAATTATCGACCTTATCGAAATGAAAGCTACTTTCTATGGTAATGACTTAGGTACAGATATTGTTGACAAAGAAATTCCTGAAGAGTACAAAGAGCAGGCTGAAGAGTACCGTGCTAAATTAGTTGAAGCGGTAGCTGAGCTTGATGAAGAATTAATGATGAAGTACCTAGAAGGTGAAGAATTAACAAACGAAGAAATTAAAGCTGCTATCCGTAAAGGTACAGTTAACGTTGAATTCTATCCTGTAATCTGTGGTTCTGCATTCAAAAACAAAGGTGTTCAAAAAATGCTAGATGCAGTTCTTGACTACCTTCCAGCTCCAGTTGATGTACCAGCGATTAAAGGTATTTTACCTGATTCTGATGAAGAAGTAACTCGTGAATCAAGTGATGAAGGTCCATTCTCAGCACTTGCATTTAAAGTTATGACTGATCCATATGTAGGTAAATTAACTTTCTTCCGTGTATATTCAGGTACACTTGAGTCTGGTTCATATATCCAAAACTCAACTAAAGGTAAGCGTGAGCGTGTAGGTCGTATCCTTCAAATGCATGCGAACTCTCGTGAAGAGATCTCTAAAGTTTATGCTGGAGATATCGCAGCTGCAGTTGGTTTAAAAGATACAACTACTGGTGACACTTTATGTGATGATAAGAATCCAGTTATTCTTGAGTCAATGAATTTCCCAGAGCCTGTAATCCAATTATCAGTTGAGCCTAAATCAAAAGCTGACCAAGATAAAATGGGTACAGCATTACAAAAACTATCTGAAGAAGATCCAACATTCCGTGCGCACACTGACCCTGAAACGGGCCAAACGATCATCGCTGGTATGGGTGAGTTACACTTAGATATCATCGTTGACCGTATGAGACGTGAATTTAAAGTTGAAGCTAATGTAGGTGCTCCACAGGTTGCATACCGTGAAACATTCCGTGGATCTGCAAGAGTTGAAGGTAAATTCGCTCGTCAATCAGGTGGACGTGGACAATTCGGACACGTTTGGATTGAATTCGAACCTAACGAAGAAGGAAAAGGTTTCGAATTTGAAAATAAAATCGTCGGTGGGGTTGTTCCACGTGAATACGTACCTGCTGTACAAGCTGGACTTGAAGATTCAATGAAAAACGGTGTTTTAGCTGGATATCAATTAATTGATGTTAAAGCTGCACTTGTTGATGGTTCTTACCATGATGTTGACTCAAGTGAGATGGCGTTTAAAATTGCTGCTTCTATGGCATTGAAAAACGCAGTTTCAAAATGTAACCCTGTTATACTTGAACCTATGATGAGAGTTGAAGTTGTTATCCCTGATGAGTACATGGGAGACATCATGGGTGGTATTACTGCTCGTCGTGGACGTGTAGAAGGAATGGAAGCTCGTGGTAATGCACAAGTTGTACGTGCAATGGTTCCACTATCTGAAATGTTCGGATATGCAACTTCATTACGTTCTAACACACAAGGTCGCGGAGTATTCACTATGCACTTTGACCACTATGAAGAAGTACCTAAGAGTATTGCAGAAGAAATCATCAAAAAAAATAAAGGTGAATAATTGATTTTCACCTGTAGTTAAAGTATAACTACTTATGTAGGCTTTGAAAGTGGGAGCCAAAATCTCACTTTCAAGCATTTCATACTTAATTTTATTATTTTAAATACTTAGAGGAGGTTTTCCCTAATGGGTAAAGCAAAATTTGATCGTTCCAAGGCACATGCTAATATCGGTACAATTGGACACGTTGACCATGGTAAAACTACATTAACAGCTGCTATCACTTCAGTACTATTCAAGCGTTCTGGTAAAGGTACAGCAATGGCTTATGACCAAATCGACGGAGCTCCAGAAGAGCGTGAGCGTGGTATCACAATCTCAACTGCACACGTTGAGTACGAAACTGACAACCGTCACTATGCACACGTAGACTGCCCAGGACATGCTGACTATGTTAAAAACATGATCACTGGTGCTGCACAAATGGACGGAGGAATCTTAGTAGTATCTGCTGCTGACGGCCCAATGCCACAAACTCGTGAGCACATTCTTTTATCTCGTCAGGTAGGTGTACCTCACCTTGTTGTATTCTTAAACAAATGTGACATGGTTGATGACGAAGAATTATTAGAATTAGTAGAAATGGAAGTTCGTGACCTTCTTTCTGATTACGATTTCCCTGGTGACGATGTACCAGTAATCAAAGGTTCTGCACTTAGAGCTCTTGAAGGTGCTCCTGAGTGGGAAGAAAAAATCATCGAATTAATGGCTGCTGTTGATGAGTATATCCCAACTCCAGCTCGTGAAACTGAAAAACCTTTCATGATGCCAATTGAGGACGTATTCTCAATCACTGGACGTGGAACTGTTGCTACAGGACGTGTTGAGCGTGGTCAAGTTAAAGTTGGTGAAGTTGTAGAAATCATCGGTTTAACTGAAGAGCCAAAATCAACAACTGTAACTGGTGTTGAAATGTTCCGTAAGCTTCTTGACTTTGCTGAAGCTGGAGACAACATTGGAGCTCTACTTCGTGGAGTTTCACGTGAAGATATCCAACGTGGTCAAGTACTTGCTAAACCAGGTACTATCAAACCACACACTAAGTTCAAAGCAGAAGTTTATGTATTATCTAAAGAAGAGGGTGGACGTCATACTCCATTCTTCACAAACTACCGTCCTCAGTTCTACTTCCGTACAACTGACGTAACTGGTATTTGTAACCTTCCTGAAGGCGTAGAAATGGTTATGCCTGGTGACAACATCGAAATGACTGTTGAACTAATCGCTTCAGTTGCGATCGAAGAAGGAACTAAATTCTCTATCCGTGAGGGTGGACGTACTGTTGGAGCTGGCGTTGTAGCTTCAATCCAAGAGTAATCTTATAAATTGCTAATGAAACAGGAAACCTACGGGTTTCCTGTTTTTTATTTGGACTTGCTTTTAGAGTCTATATTATAGGAACGTAGATTTCGCTATATTATATAGAAGAAACTCGTTTTTATAGGTATTTCTAAATGAGGAATAAATCAGTGATAGCATTGGATAATGCTATATTAGTCTGATATATAGTTGAACCTTAAAACATAGGCGGGGTATAAGTGTATATGAGACTAAAATGGGGGAATTAATTAAAACATAGGTTGTTAAGGGTATTTATGAGTCTATATATATATAGAAAACAAATTAATCATTTGTCGTAAAAGGATTTATGAGCCTATAAATAGCGAAAAGGAATAAATCATGATCGATAAAAGGAGTTATGAGCCTATAAAAGGAGAAAATGAGTAATCATAGGTCGATAAACAAGTTTTCAAGATCATAATTTAAGAAATTCCTAAAACCTCGGTCAATTAGTAAAACAAATATATAGCTCCCGATAAAGAACTATTATTCCACAGAAGTTAGGGACTAAATAATAACCAAATCTCCGCAAATCAATCCGACCTTACACTTCCCTCATCATCCAAAAACCATCACCAAAATATCCTGGCAGCTTAACATCAGTTTCTTCCATTATATAACTAAAACTAATACTCCTATAAAACTTGAAAACAACCCAATAGGTATGTATAATAAAAAAAGTGTTCAAAGCATGCATAAAAAATTATTTTGTCTTGCATTTACCTATTATATTTTATATAATAGTGAATGTTGGTCTTTGACTGCGATGATGTGGAAGGTTGCTGATACACCCGGCCGCTTTGCCATGGCGAGTGTAAGGAAATTTCCACGGAGAAAGTCTATTTTAAAAGTAGGCGAATGAAGGAGGGAAAATAATGGCAAAACAAAAAATTCGTATTCGTTTAAAGGCATATGATCACAGAATTCTTGATCAGTCTGCTGAAAAAATCGTAGAAACAGCGAAACGTTCAGGTGCTGCAGTATCTGGTCCGATTCCGCTTCCGACTGAGAAATCAATCTATACGATTCTTCGTGCGGTACACAAATACAAAGATTCTCGTGAACAATTCGAAATGCGTACACACAAACGTTTAATCGATATCGTTAACCCAACACCACAAACTGTTGATGCGTTAATGCGTTTAGATTTACCGTCTGGTGTAGACATCGAAATCAAATTATAAAATACATTGTTGAAAATATAGGAGGTGTAACTAATGACCAAAGGAATCTTAGGTAGAAAAATCGGTATGACTCAAGTATTCGTTGAAAACGGTGAACTTGTTCCAGTAACTGTTATCGAAGCAACTCCAAACGTTGTTCTTCAGACAAAATCTGTTGAAAGCGATGGTTACGAAGCTATTCAATTAGGTTTCGAAGACAAAAGAGATAAGCTTTCTAACAAACCTGAAAAAGGTCATGTTGCAAAAGCGAATACAGCACCTAAGCGCTTCTTACGCGAAGTTCGCGGAATTGAGGTTGCTGGTTACGAAGTAGGTCAAGAAGTTAACGTTAATATCTTCGCTGAAGGAGATATTGTAGATGTAACAGGAATTTCAAAAGGTAAAGGTTTCCAAGGTTCAATCAAGCGCCATGGACAATCTCGCGGACCAATGTCTCACGGTTCACGCTACCACCGTCGCCCAGGGTCAATGGGACCTGTTGCTCCAAACCGCGTATTCAAAAACAAATTATTACCTGGTCGCATGGGTGGAGAGCGCGTGACAGTTCAAAATTTACAAATCGTAAAGATTGACACTGAGCGTAACTTACTTCTTGTTAAAGGGAACGTTCCTGGACCAAGAAAAGCTCTAATCACTGTTAAAAGTGCGGTTAAATCGAAATAATCTCTTTAAGAAAGGAGGAAATGCAAATGCCAAAAGTTGCATTGTATAGCCAAACTGGTTCAACTTTAGGAGAAATCGAATTAAATGATTCGGTATTCGGAATTGAACCTAATAATCATGTTTTATTTGAAGCAGTTATTATGCAAAGAGCTTCCTTACGTCAAGGAACTCATAAAACAAAAATTCGCTCAGAAGTACGTGGCGGAGGACGTAAACCTTGGAAACAAAAAGGTACAGGTCGCGCTCGTCAAGGGTCTATTCGTTCACCACAATGGCGTGGAGGCGGAATTGTATTCGGTCCTACACCAAGAAGCTATAGCTTCAAATTACCTAAAAAAGTACGTCGTTTAGCTGTTAGATCAGCATTATCGTCAAAAGTATTAGAGAACAACTTACTAGTATTAGATAACCTAACTTTAGAAGCACCAAAGACAAAAGAAATGACTACAATTCTAAAAGGTTTATCAGTAGAACGTAAGGCGTTAATCGTAACAGGTGATGTTAATGAGTCTGTTGCATTATCTGCACGTAACATTCCTGGAGTAACTGTTGTTACTGCTAACGGAATCAATGTTCTTGATGTCCTTAACCACGATAAGCTTATCATGACTAAAGCTGCGGTGGAAAAAGTAGAGGAGGTGCTTGCATAATGAGAGATCCTCGTGATATTATTAAGCGCCCCGTTATTACTGAACGTTCAACTGACTTAATGTCTGAAAAGAAATATACGTTTGAAGTTGATGTTAAAGCTAACAAAACTGAAGTTAAAGACGCGATCGAGCAAATCTTCGGTGTTGATGTAGAGAAAGTAAACATCATGAACTACAAAGGTAAATTTAAGCGTATGGGACGTCACAGTGGTTACACTATTCGTCGTAGAAAAGCAATCGTAAAATTAACTGCTGATAGCAAAGAAATCGAATTCTTTGAAGTATAAGTCTATTAGTGAAGGAGGGAAATAGAGATGGCGATTAAAAAGTATAAACCAACCTCAAATGGTCGTCGTGGAATGACAGTTTCTGATTTCGCTGAAATCACAACTGCTACTCCAGAGAAATCATTACTAGCGCCTTTACACAGAAAAGGCGGACGTAATAACCAAGGTAAATTAACTGTACGTCACCAAGGTGGCGGACATAAACGTCAATACCGTATCATCGATTTCAAACGTGATAAAGATGGTATACCTGGACGCGTTGCTACAATCGAGTACGATCCAAACCGTTCAGCAAACATCGCTTTAATCAATTATGTTGATGGAGAAAAACGTTACATCCTTGCTCCTAAGAATTTAGAAGTAGGTTTAGAAGTAATGTCTGGTCCTGAAGCTGATATTAAAGTTGGTAATGCACTTCCACTTGCTAACATTCCTGTTGGTACAGTAATCCATAACATTGAGTTAAAGCCTGGTAAAGGTGGACAATTAGTTCGCTCTGCTGGTACTTCTGCTCAAGTACTTGGTAAAGAAGGTAAATACGTACTTGTACGTTTAAACTCAGGTGAAGTACGTATGATTCTAGCTACTTGCCGTGCTTCTATCGGTCAAGTTGGTAACGAACAACACGAACTTATTAACATTGGTAAAGCAGGTCGTTCTCGTTGGTTAGGCAAACGTCCTACAGTACGTGGATCTGTAATGAACCCGAATGATCACCCACACGGTGGTGGTGAAGGTAAAGCGCCAATCGGACGTAAGTCTCCAATGTCTCCTTGGGGTAAACCAACACTTGGAGCGAAAACTCGTAAGAAGAAGAACAAATCAGATAAGTTCATCGTACGTCGTCGTAAAAAATAACGTGGTTGAGCTACGGTTCACAGGAACCGTAGGGCAATCACGAAGGGAGGTTCACATATGGGTCGCAGCTTAAAAAAAGGACCTTTTGTTGATGATCATTTAATGGTTAAAGTAGAGAAAATGAATGAAGCAGAAAAGAAACAAGTGATTAAAACTTGGTCTCGTCGTTCAACAATTTTCCCTCAATTTATTGGTCACACAATTGCTGTTTATGATGGTCGTAAGCATGTACCAGTATATGTTACGGAAGATATGGTTGGTCACAAACTAGGTGAATTCGCACCTACCCGTACGTATAAAGGCCACGCAAATGACGATAAGAAAACAAGACGCTAATGAGAGGAGGCATTTATTATGCAAGCTAAAGCTGTTGCAAACACAGTTCGTATTGCTCCTCGTAAAGCACGTTTAGTGATAGATTTAATTCGAGGTAAGCAAGTAGGTGAGGCAGTGGCGATCCTACGCCATACGCCTAAGGCTGCTTCTCCAATTGTAGAGAAAGTACTTAACTCTGCAATTGCAAATGCAGAACATAACTACGAAATGGACGCTAATAACCTAGTAATTACAGATGCTTTTGTTAATGAAGGTCCAACATTGAAACGTTTCCGTCCACGTGCAATGGGTCGTGCTTCACAAATTAACAAACGTACTAGCCACATTACGATCGTGGTATCAGAAAAGAAGGAGGGATAATCAGTGGGTCAAAAAGTTAATCCTATAGGTTTGCGTATCGGTGTTATCCGTGATTGGGAATCAAAGTGGTACGCAGGCAAAGATTATGCAGACTTATTACATGAAGACCTTAAGATTCGTGAGTATATCGCTAAGCGTCTACATGATGCTTCAGTATCTAAAATAGAAATCGAACGTGCTGCTAACCGTGTAAACGTTACTGTTCACACTGCAAAACCAGGTATGGTTATTGGTAAAGGTGGTACAGAGGTTGAAGCACTACGTAAAGCGTTAAACCAATTAACTGGAAAACGTGTACACATCAATATCCTTGAAATCAAAAAGGCTGATATGGATGCGACTCTAGTTGCTGAAAATATCGCTCGTCAATTAGAAAACCGTGTATCTTTCCGTCGTGCGCAAAAGCAAGTTATCCAACGTGCAATGCGTTCTGGAGCAAAAGGTATTAAAACAATGGTTTCTGGTCGTCTAGGCGGTGCAGATATCGCTCGTTCTGAACATTATAGTGAAGGAACAGTTCCTCTTCATACACTTCGTGCTGATATTGACTACGGCACTGCAGAAGCAGATACAACATACGGTAAAATCGGAGTTAAAGTTTGGATTTATCGTGGAGAGGTCCTTCCTACGAGAAAGAAAACTGAGGAAGGAGGAAAATAATTATGTTAATGCCAAAACGCGTTAAGTATCGTAGAGAACACCGTGGAAAAATGCGCGGTAATGCAAAAGGCGGTACTGAGGTTCACTTCGGTGAATATGGAATTCAGGCTCTTGAAGCATCATGGATTACGAACCGTCAAATTGAGGCTGCTCGTATCGCAATGACTCGTTATATGAAACGTGGCGGTAAAGTATGGATTAAAATTTTCCCTTCTAAGCCGTACACAGCAAAACCTTTAGAGGTACGTATGGGATCCGGTAAAGGGGCGCCTGAAGGATGGGTAGCTGTTGTAAAACCGGGTAAAATTATGTTTGAAATCTCAGGTGTATCTGAAGAAGTAGCAAGAGAGGCACTACGTTTAGCATCTCATAAGCTACCAATCAAAACTAAGTTTGTAAAACGTGAAGAAATTGGTGGTGAATCAAATGAGTAATCCAAAAGAAATTCGTGAATTAACCACTGCCGAAATTGAACAAAAAGTTAAATCTTTAAAAGAAGAGCTATTCAACCTACGCTTCCAGTTAGCTACTGGTCAGCTTGAGAACACAGCTCGTATTCGTGAAGTTCGTAAATCGATCGCTCGTATGAAAACTGTTATCCGTGAGAGAGAGATCGGCGTTAATAATCGTTAACCAGAGAGGAGGGTTTGCTAAATGAGTGAACGCAACCAACGCAAAGTCTATACTGGTCGTGTCGTGTCTGACAAGATGGATAAGACAGTCACAGTTCTTGTAGAAACCTATAAGAAACATTCACTTTACGGGAAGCGCGTAAAGTATTCTAAAAAATTCAAAGCTCATGATGAGAATAACGAAGCAAAAATTGGCGATATCGTAAAAGTTATGGAGACTCGTCCGTTATCTGCAACAAAACGCTTCCGTTTAATCGAAGTTGTAGAAAAAGCAGTTATTATCTAATATATGTTCGGATAAATTACAAATCCGAAGGGAGGTTTCATAATGATTCAACAAGAAACTCGTTTAAAAGTAGCTGACAACTCTGGAGCTCGTGAAGTTCTTACTATTAAAGTTCTAGGTGGTTCAGGTCGTAAGACAGCAAATATTGGTGATGTTATTGTTTGTACAGTAAAACAAGCAACACCAGGAGGCGTTGTTAAAAAAGGTGACGTAGTTAAAGCGGTAATTGTTCGTACAAAACGCGGAGTGCGTCGTAATGATGGATCATATATTCGTTTTGATGAGAATGCATGCGTAATTATCCGTGATGACAAGGGTCCACGTGGAACTCGTATCTTCGGTCCTGTAGCACGTGAATTACGTGACAACAACTTTATGAAAATTGTTTCATTAGCTCCGGAAGTATTATAAATCAATTAAAGAAATGCCTTTTAAGGAGGTGCGAGTTAGATGCATGTAAAAAAAGGTGATAAAGTTCAAGTTATCTCTGGAAAAGATAAAGGTAAACAAGGTGTGATTCTTGAAGCTTTCCCTAAGAAGGACCGTGTACTTGTTGAAGGTGTGAATGTTGTTAAAAAGCACTCTAAACCATCACAAGCAAATCCACAAGGTGGAATTATTAGCAAAGAAGCACCTATCCATGTATCAAATGTAATGCCATTAGATCCTAAATCAGGAACTCCTACAAGAGTTGGATTTAAAGTGGAAGATGGCAAAAAGGTACGTGTTGCAAAAAAATCTGGTGAATTATTAGATAAATAGTAGAAGAAAGGAGGTACTGAAATGAACCGCCTAAAGGAAAAATTTCAGAATGACATTACACCTGCTTTAATGAGCAAGTTTAACTACTCTTCAGTTATGGAAGTTCCTAAACTAGAAAAGATCGTTATCAACATGGGTATTGGTGATGCGGTTGCAAATTCAAAAGCATTAGATACTGCTGTTGAGGAATTGGCTACAATTACTGGTCAAAAGCCTGTAGTAACAAAAGCTAAGAAATCTATCGCAGGTTTCCGCTTACGTGAAGGTATGCCTATCGGTGCTAAAGTTACATTACGCGGTGAGCGTATGTATCAATTCATAGATAAACTAATTTCAGTTTCTCTTCCACGTGTACGTGATTTCCGTGGTATTTCTAAGAAATCTTTTGATGGCCGTGGTAACTATACACTTGGCGTTAAAGAACAATTAATCTTCCCTGAGATTGATTACGATAAAGTATCTAAAGTTCGTGGTATGGATATCGTTATTGTAACAACTGCTAAATCAGATGAAGAAGCTCGTGAGTTATTAACTCAATTCGGAATGCCGTTCCAAAAGTAAAGGAGGCGATATCGTGGCTAAAAAATCTATGATTGCGAAACAAAAACGCGTTCAGAAATTTAAAGTACAAGAGTACACTCGATGTGAGCGTTGCGGACGTCCTCATTCAGTATTACGCAAATTCAAACTTTGCCGTATTTGTTTCCGTGAACTAGCTTATAAGGGTCAAATTCCTGGTGTTAAAAAAGCAAGTTGGTAAAACCCGATAATGGGAAGGAGGTAATTTTACAATGGTCATGACAGATCCTATTGCAGATATGCTAACTCGCATCCGTAATGCGAACATGGTACGTCACGAGAAATTAGAAATCCCGGCTTCAAAAATTAAGAGAGAAATCGCTGAAATTTTAAAGCGTGAAGGATTCGTTCGTGATGTTGAGTATGTAGAAGATAACAAGCAAGGAATCATCCGTATTTTCTTAAAATATGGTGCAAACAATGAGCGTGTAATCACAGGATTAAAACGTATTAGTAAGCCTGGTCTTCGTGTGTATGCGAAAGCTGATGAAGTACCACGTGTATTAAACGGTTTAGGTATTGCGATTATTTCAACTTCACAAGGTGTTTTCACTGACAAAGAAGCTCGTCAAAAACAAGCTGGTGGAGAAGTTTTAGGTTACGTTTGGTAATAAGTTTTTAAATGAATGGAGGTGTAATAGATGTCACGTGTTGGTAAAAAACTTTTAGAAATCCCAACTGGTGTTACTGTTACAATGAATGATAACACTGTTACTGTGAAAGGTCCGAAAGGCGAACTTACTCGTACTTTCCACCCTGATATGACTATTAATGTAGAGGATAACGTTCTTACTGTTACTCGTCCTACTGATAATAAAGAACATCGTGCACTTCATGGTACAACTCGTAGTATTTTAGGAAACATGGTTGAGGGTGTAGCAAAAGGTTATGAAAGAGGTCTTGAATTAGTGGGTGTCGGTTACCGTGCTTCTAAATCAGGAAACAAACTAGTTCTTAACGTTGGTTACTCTCACCCTGTTGAAATTACTCCTGAAGCTGGAGTTGAAGTAGATGTACCAGCTAACACTAAGATCATCGTTAAAGGTATCGATAAAGAACGTGTTGGTGCACTTGCTGCTAATATTCGTGATGTAAGACCACCTGAGCCTTATAAAGGAAAAGGTATTCGTTACGAAGGTGAAAAAGTTCGTCGTAAAGAAGGTAAAACTGCTAAGTAATGCCGCTTAGATAAAAAGAAAGGAGTGACGTAGATGATTACGAAACCTGATAAAAATGCAGTTCGTAAGAAAAGACATGCACGTGTTCGTTCAAAATTATCAGGAACTGCTACACGCCCTCGTTTAAATGTGTACCGTTCAAATCAACACATTTATGCTCAAGTAATCGATGATTTAAATTCAGTAACGATTGCTAGTGCTTCGACTTTAGATAAAGAACTTAGCTTAGAATCTTCAGCAAACATGGATTCTGCAGTTAAAGTTGGTGAGCTAGTTGCTAAGCGTGCTCAAGAAAAAGGTGTTAAAACGGTAGTATTCGACCGTGGAGGATACCTATATCATGGACGTATTAAAGCTTTAGCTGACGCTGCTCGTGAAGCTGGTCTAGAATTTTAATCAAAAAAGGAGGGACATATAATGCGTCGCGTAGATCCAAACAAATTAGAACTTGAAGAGCGCGTTGTTACTGTCAACCGTGTTGCTAAAGTAGTAAAAGGTGGACGTCGTTTCCGCTTTGCTGCATTAGTCGTTGTTGGAGATAAGAACGGCCATGTCGGAATGGGTACTGGTAAAGCACAAGAAGTACCAGAAGCTATCCGCAAAGCTATTGAAGATGCTAAGAAAAACTTGATCACTGTACCAATGGTTGGAACAACAATTCCACACCTAGTTATCGGACAATTTGGTGCAGGTAACATTTTACTTAAGCCTGCTTCTGAGGGTACTGGTGTTATCGCTGGTGGTCCAGTGCGTGCAGTACTCGAGTTAGCTGGTGTTAATGACATTTTATCTAAATCTCTAGGTTCAAACACACCTATTAATATGGTTCGTGCTACTATTAACGGTCTAAACCAATTGAAGCGTGCTGAAGATGTAGCTAAGTTACGTGGTAAATCAGTAGAAGAACTGTTAGGATAAGGAGGGAAATAAAATGGCAAACAAATTAGCAATTACCCTCACTCGTAGTGTAATAGGTCGTCCTGAAGATCAACGTGTAACTGTTCGCACACTTGGCTTGAAAAAGATGCATCAAACTGTAGTGCACGAGGACAATGCTGCGATTCGCGGTATGATTAATAAAGTTTCTCATCTAGTTACAGTTCAAGAACAATAATCGAATCTTTATCAATAAGGAGGTGCCCAAATGAAACTTCATGAATTAAAACCAGCAGAAGGTTCACGTAAAACTCGTAACCGAGTAGGTCGTGGTACAGGTTCTGGTAACGGAAAAACTTCTGGTAAAGGTCATAAAGGTCAAAACGCTCGTTCTGGTGGTGGTGTTCGTCCAGGATTTGAGGGTGGTCAAACACCTTTATTCCAACGTCTTCCGAAGCGTGGATTCACAAACATCAGCCGTAAAGACTATGCAATTGTGAACCTTGAGACGTTAAACCGTTTTGAAGATGGCACTGAAGTTACACCTGAGCTTTTATTAGAGACTGGTGTAATCAGTAAGCTAAACGCAGGCGTTAAGGTTCTTGCTAAAGGTGCTGTTGAAAAGAAACTTACAGTGAGAGCTCATAAATTCTCAACTGCCGCTATTGAAGCAATTGAAGCTGCAGGCGGTAAGGCTGAGGTGATCTAATGTTTCAGACAATCTCCAATTTTATGCGCGTAAGTGATATCAGAAATAAGATCATCTTCACTCTTTTAATGTTAATTATATTTCGAATTGGTACATTTATACCAGTTCCTAGTGTAAATCCAGAAGTCCTAAAAGCTAGTGATGAATTAAATGTGTTTGGTATCTTAAATACGTTTGGTGGAGGAGCACTTTATAACTTCTCTATCCTGGCAATGGGGATTATGCCTTACATTACAGCATCCATTATCGTGCAATTGTTACAAATGGATGTTGTACCAAAATTCACTGAGTGGTCAAAGCAAGGTGAAGTTGGTAGACGTAAATTGGCTCAGTTTACACGTTACGGAACAATTGTGCTAGGTTTCATCCAAGCAATTGGTATGTCTTATGGATTCAACAATATGGCTGGCGGTCAATTGATCGAAAACCCAGGAGTAGGGACGTATTTATTAATCGCTACAGTATTAACTGGTGGAACTGCATTTTTAATGTGGTTAGGTGAACAGATTACTGCTAAAGGAGTAGGTAATGGTATTTCAATCATTATCTTCGCAGGGATCGTAGCTGCTATTCCTACAACAGTAAATCAAATCTATGCACAGCAATTTGGCGATGCTGGAGATGCTCTATTCTTACGTATTGTTACTGTTGTTTTACTTTTATTAGCTGTTATTGCAATCGTTGTTGGTGTAATCTTCATTCAACAAGCATTACGTAAAATTCCGATTCAATATGCAAAGCGCTTAGTAGCGAATAGCCCAGTTGGTGGTCATTCTACTCACTTACCGCTTAAAGTAAATGCAGCAGGAGTAATTCCAGTAATCTTTGCTATTTCATTTATCATTACTCCACCAACTATCGCATCGTTCTTCGGTCAAAATGATGTAACATTATGGATCCAAAGAACATTCGATTATTCACAACCGGTTGGAATGATTTTATATGTTGCACTAATTATTGCTTTCACTTATTTCTATACATTTGTTCAGGTAAACCCAGAACAAATGGCAGAGAATTTAAAGAAGCAAGGTGGATATATTCCCGGCATTCGTCCAGGAAAGAATACACAGGAATATGTAACTCGTATTCTATATAGACTTACATTTGTTGGTGCGATCTTCTTATCAGTAATTTCAGTCCTTCCTGTATTCTTTATAAACTTTGCTGGCCTACCACCTTCAGCACAAATTGGTGGAACAAGTTTGCTAATCGTTGTTGGTGTTGCACTTGAAACAATGAAACAGCTTGAAAGTCAGCTTGTTAAGCGCCATTACAAAGGCTTTATTAAATAATATGGTACTGGGAATTTAATTCCCAGAACCTGAATATAAGAGACTGAGGGGGAACAAATATGAACCTAGTATTGATGGGACTACCTGGTGCTGGTAAAGGTACTCAGGCAGAGCGAATTGTTGATAGCTATTCAATCCCTCATATCTCAACGGGTGACATGTTCCGTGCTGCGATTAAAGAAGGAACACCACTTGGAATAAAAGCAAAATCATATATGGATCAAGGTAACTTGGTACCAGATGAAGTGACAATTGGTATTGTTCGTGAACGTTTAAGTAAAGATGACTGTAAAACAGGGTTTTTACTTGATGGTTTTCCTCGTACTGTTGCACAGGCTGATGCACTAGAAGGAATGCTTACTGAACTAGGAAAGTCAATTGATTATGTTATTAACATTGATGTTGACCAAAGCATTCTTATGGAACGTCTTACAGGTCGTAGGATTTGTAAGAGCTGTGGATCTACTTACCACTTAGTTTTTAACCCACCAGCACATGATGGGGTATGTGACAAATGTGGTGGAGAGCTTTATCAGCGTCCAGATGATAATGCAGAAACTGTAGGTAATCGACTTGAGGTTAACTTAGAACAAACTAAGCCACTTCTTGATTTTTATAATGCTAAAGGGTATCTTCGTAATATAAATGGTCAGCAACATATTGATGAGGTATTTGCTGATATAAAAGCACTACTTGGAGGTTCGGGTGAATGATTATTTGTAAGACTCCACGTGAGATAGAGATCATGCGTGAGGCTGGCAAAATCGTTGCTCTGACACATCAGGAATTGCAAAAACATATTACACCAGGTATTAGTACAAAAGAATTGGATGCTATCGCTGAGAATTATATTCTCAAAGCAGATGCACTTCCTTCATTTAAAGGTTATAATGGTTTTCGCGGAAGCATCTGCGCTTCTGTAAACGAAGAATTAGTACACGGGATACCAGGTGAAAGAATACTTCGAGATGGTGATATCATTAGTATCGACATTGGTGCGAAGTATAATGGTTACCACGGGGATTCAGCATGGACATATGCAGTAGGTACTATATCAGAGGAAAACCAAAAACTTCTAAAGGTTACCGAGGAATCACTATTCAAAGGTTTAGAACAAGCAAAACCCGGTGAGAGGCTTTCGAATATCTCTCATGCAATTCAGAGTTATGTTGAGTCACAAAACTTATCTATCGTACGTGAGTATGTTGGGCATGGTGTTGGGCAAGACTTGCATGAAGACCCTCAAATCCCTCATTACGGTCCTCCAAATAAAGGGCCAAGGCTAAAGCCAGGGATGGTGCTTGCAATCGAACCAATGGTGAATGCAGGTAGTCGATACGTGAAAACGTTAGCTGATAACTGGACTGTTGTCACAGTTGATGGTAAAATGTGTGCTCACTTTGAACACACAATTGCTATAACAGACAATGGATATGAGATCCTTACAAAAGCCTAAGTGAAGGTGATTATGGTTTGCGCGAATCTGATTCGAGTCCACTCATAGGTCAGTTTGTGAAGATTACTGAAGGCAGAGATGCCGGTCAATATGCAGTAATCATACAAATTCTCGATGAACGCTTCGTATTACTTGCAGATGGGGATAAGCGGAAGTTCAATAAGCCTAAAAAGAAAAACATTAATCATCTTGAATTTTTCAATTGCGTATCTCCGGAAGTTCAGAGCAGTATTAATGAAACGAATCGTGTGACAAATGGTAAACTAAGGTATGCATTACTAAAGTTTATTAATGAACACGTTACTGATTTGAAGAAGGGAGAACAATTCGATGGCTAAAGACGATGTAATTGAAGTGGAAGGTACTGTTGCTGAGACATTACCTAACGCAATGTTTAAGGTTGAATTAGAGAATGGTCATACTGTATTAGCTCATGTCTCTGGTAAGATCCGCATGCACTTTATTCGCATATTACCTGGAGATAAAGTTACTGTAGAATTATCACCATATGACTTAACACGCGGTAGAATTACGTACCGATTCAAATAAATGCACTCCGTACTATCAAGGAGGTTTGAAAAATGAAAGTTAGACCATCTGTAAAGCCTATCTGCGAAAAATGTAAAGTTATTCGTCGTAAAGGTAAAGTTATGGTTATTTGTGAAAATCCGAAACATAAACAAAAACAAGGCTAATATACAAGGAGGTGTGTGTATAAATGGCACGTATTGCTGGTGTTGATATTCCACGTGAAAAACGTATTGTAATATCATTAACATATATTTTCGGTATCGGAAAAACTACAGCACAGAAAGTTCTTGCTGAAGCTGGCGTATCACCGGATACACGCGTTCGTGATCTTACTGAAGATGAATTAGGAAAAATTCGTGAAGTTATTGACCGTCTAAAGGTTGAAGGTGACCTTCGTCGTGAAATCTCACTAAATGTTAAACGTCTAATCGAAATTGGTTCATACCGTGGTCTTCGTCATCGTCGCGGATTACCAGTTCGTGGTCAAAATACGAAAAATAATGCTCGTACACGTAAAGGTCCACGCCGTACTGTAGCGAACAAGAAAAAATAGTAAAGGAGGGAATTGACAATGGCACGTAAAACGAATACTCGTAAACGTCGTGTGAAAAAGAATATTGAAGCTGGTGTAGCTCACATCCGCTCAACGTTCAATAACACAATTGTTACTATTACTGATGTTCACGGAAATGCAATTGCTTGGTCAAGTGCTGGTGCGTTAGGTTTCAGAGGTTCTCGTAAATCTACTCCTTTCGCAGCACAAATGGCTGCTGAAACTGCTGCAAAAGCTTCTGTAGAACATGGTATGAAAACTCTTGAAGTTACTGTAAAAGGTCCTGGTGCTGGTCGTGAAGCTGCTATTCGTAGCCTTCAAGCTGCAGGTCTAGAAGTTACAGCGATTAAAGACGTAACTCCAGTTCCTCATAACGGATGCCGTCCACCAAAACGTCGCCGTGTTTAATTTTTCTGTATAGATTTTGTATCCATGTCAATAATGGGTTATGATAAAGTAATTTATAAGTTCTTACAGAATTATTAACCAGTTGTTGTGCACATTCGGGAACTTACTTATAGGGAATTTCGGTTAGATCCATATATAGATACAATCTAGCCGGGGTTTCGACGTTTTGAAGGAGGGTTTATAAATGATCGAAATTGAAAAACCAAAAATCGAAACGGTTGAAATCGGCGAAGATACCAAGTTTGGTAAATTCGTGGTCGAGCCACTCGAGCGTGGATATGGTACAACTTTGGGTAACTCCTTGCGTCGTATCCTATTGTCTTCTCTCCCTGGTGCCGCTGTAACATCTATACAAATAGATGGTGTACTGCATGAGTTCTCAACAATTGAAGGCGTCGTCGAAGATGTAACATCTATTATTTTAAATGTGAAAAAGCTAGCACTTAAAATCTACTCTGATGAAGAGAAGACGCTCGAAATTGATGTACAGGGTGAAGGAGCAGTTACGGCTGCAGATATTACTCACGATAGTGATGTAGAGATTCTAAATCCGGACCTTCACATTGCTAGATTAGCAAAAGATGCACATTTCCGCGTAAGATTATCAGCAAGAAGAGGGCGTGGTTATAGCCCAGCTGATGCAAATAAACGTGAAGATCAACCAATAGGGGTAATTCCTATTGACTCAATCTTTACACCGGTATCTCGTGTTACTTATCAAGTTGAAAACACTCGTGTAGGTCAAGTTTCAAACTTTGATAAGCTTACAATTGACGTTTGGACTGACGGAAGTACTGGTCCAAAAGAAGCAATTGCACTTGGTTCCAAAATTTTAACTGAGCATTTAAATATCTTTGTTGGACTTACTGATGAGGCGCAAAACGCTGAAATTATGGTAGAGAAAGAAGAAGACCAAAAAGAAAAGGTTCTAGAAATGACAATTGAAGAACTTGATCTTTCTGTTCGTTCTTACAACTGCTTGAAGCGTGCTGGCATCAATACCGTACAAGAACTTGCTCATAAAACAGAAGAAGATATGATGAAGGTTCGTAACCTTGGTCGCAAATCATTAGAAGAAGTTAAGGCTAAACTTGAAGATTTAGGTTTAGGCTTGCGTAAAGATGACTAGTTTCGCGTCTCTCGCTGACTAGGCATTTTCTTGTGATTAGTGTCTTCGGACTTTACGTTTCAACAAAGGAGGGAAATACTGATGTCATATGGAAAATTAGGACGTACAAGTTCACAACGTAAAGCACTTCTACGTGATCTTACAACAGACTTAATTATCAACGAGCGTATTGAAACGACTGAAGCTCGTGCTAAGGAATTACGTTCAGTTGTAGAAAAAATGATCACTTTAGGTAAGCGTGGTGACTTACATGCTCGTCGTCAAGCTGCGGCTTACATTCGTAATGAAGTGGCAAACGAAGAGTCTGGTCAGGATGCACTTCAAAAACTATTCAGTGATATCGCTACTCGTTACGAGGAGCGCCAAGGTGGGTACACTCGTATCATGAAACTTGGACCTCGCCGTGGTGACGGTGCGCCAATGGTAATCATTGAGCTAGTATAATTTTATAAACAGATATGTTGGTAACAAGGGCGGGGCAGTTTTACTTTAAACTGGATTCATGCCCTTTTTTATTTGTCTATAATTAACTCTTTTTTCAAAGGTTTTTGTTTTTTGTTGTGAATTAAGCCCGTTCCTTTGCGCTGCAGGCACTTGCTTTCCGCGGGGAGGGATGCGAGCCTCCTCGGCCTTGCCTGCGGGGTCTAGCACTTCCCTCACTTCCCGCAGGAGTCAAGTGCCTTCCGCTCCAATCCACTCTGTATAGATACAAGAGTAGCAACAATCTATTCGAAAAGATTAATATACTTTTTATTCATCCAATAGTGTGAATTGAATTTATAGATATTCACTTTTATAACCGATATTCAAATTAACAGTTATTTGCTAATATCCACGAAGACTCCTGCGGGAATACGTTTCAGGGGAGACCCCGCAGGAGCAAAGCGACGAGGAGGCTCCCCGAATCGCCCGCGGAAAGCGAAGTGGATATTAGCGAATAACGTCCCTATTACTGGTTACAAACCTAAGAAAAACATATTTTTTTACATGAATAAGTGACTTTTTTTAGTCCGTTTAGTAGAGTAGAGTTTAGTACTATTTAGATAATAGTAAGAGAGAGGATAGACGAGTATGGCAAGTGAAAAGAAGATTCTTCAAGTAAATAATATTACTTTTCAATATAATGAATATGATTTTGCTTTAAAAGATGTTAGTTTTTCTGTCAAGCAAGGTGAGTGGCTAGCCATTGTTGGTCATAATGGGTCAGGAAAATCCACACTAGCAAGAATTTTAAATGGTTTGCTACTACCTCAAGAGGGCAGCGTATCTGTTGGTGATTACCTTTTGTCTGAAGAGACCATATGGGAGATCAGGAGAAAAATTGGGATGGTATTTCAAAATCCAGATAATCAATTCGTAGGGACCACTGTCAGAGATGATGTTGCATTTGGTCTAGAGAATAATGGCTTCCCAAGAGATGAGATGATTGCTCGACTGGATCAGGCTGTAAAGCTTGTTAAAATGGATGATTTTCTTGATGTTGAACCTCATAATCTTTCAGGTGGTCAGAAACAAAGAGTAGCTATTGCTGGTATTCTTGCTGTACAGCCCGATATCATTATACTTGACGAAGCTACCTCAATGTTAGATCCAAAGGGGCGGGAAGAAGTACTTACTGTTGTTCGGCAGCTAAAAATTGAAAAAAACTTAACGGTTATCTCCATTACTCATGATTTAGATGAGGCAGCAAGGGCAGATAGAATGATTGTTATGAATAAGGGTGAAATCTTTGCAGAAGGTGAACCAGAGACTATTTTTAAGCTAGACGACAAATTAGTTGAAATCGGATTAGACCTTCCTTTTTCTGTGAAACTAAGTAAAGCATTGCGGGATAAGGGAATTCCTCTATCAAAACATCATCTAGATGAAGAAGGTTTGGTGAATGAGCTATGGACATTAAAATAGAGCAGCTTGAACATCGTTACCAACCTAATTCTCCTTTCGAAAGACTGGCACTATACGATATTAGCTCCACTATTCGCTCAGGCTCCTACGTTGGCATTATAGGTCATACTGGTTCAGGTAAGTCAACAATTCTACAACACTTAAACGGGCTTCTAAAACCTACAGCAGGGTCGATTACAATTGGTAATCAGACAATAGAAGCATCAAAGAAGGTAAAGGATTTAAAGGCGCTTAGAAAGCGTGTTGGTATCGTCTTTCAGTTTCCTGAACATCAGTTATTCGAAGAGACGGTCGAAAAGGATATATGTTTTGGGCCAATGAACTTTGGTGTTTCTGAGAAGGAAGCAAAACAAAGAGCAAAAGAAGTTATTGGGTTAGTAGGTCTTTCAGAAGAATACCTGCAGAAATCACCCTTTGACTTAAGTGGTGGGCAGATGAGAAGAGTAGCTATAGCCGGTGTACTTGCAATGAAACCAGAGGTACTTGTCCTTGATGAACCAACGGCAGGTCTTGACCCAAGAGGAAGACAAGAGATTATGGAGTTATTCTATAAGCTCCATAAGGAACAAAATCTAACAACCATTCTAGTTACCCATAGTATGGAGGATGCTTCTCTTTATGCAGATGATATTGTTGTCTTAAATAAAGGAACAATCTTTTTACAGGGAGATCCAATGAATGTTTTTCAAGAGGCTGATAGACTAGTTGAAATTGGTCTAGATGTTCCTGAAATTGTCCGATTTAAATTATTGTTGGAACAAAAATTTAACACAAGATTATCTCCTTCTTGTCTTACGCTTGATGATTTAATTTCAGAGGTTCAAAGGCTAGTAAAAGCAGGTGAAAAACGATGATGCAAAGTATGATTATTGGCAAATATGTACCAGGTATTTCATTAATTCACCGTATGGATCCTCGTGCGAAATTAATCATGGTTTTTTTCTACTTATTTATCGTTTTTTTAGCGAATAATGCTATAACTTATCTTGTTTTAGGACTTATCACTTTGAGTATTGTAGCACTTACCAAGATCCACATAAGATTTATACTAGCCGGCTTGAAACCAATTTTATGGATTATCTTATTTACTTTTGTGCTCCACATCTTTATGACAAAGGAAGGGGAGATTATTTTCTCCTATGGCTTTCTAACAGTCTATGAAGAGGGAGTAAGACAAGGGATATTTATTTCTCTTCGTTTCTTCTTTTTAATCTTGATGACAACACTATTAACTCTTACAAGTACACCAATTGAAATAACAGATGGTATGGAGGCATTGTTATCATCGTTTAAAAAAATGGGGCTTCCGGTTCATGAACTGGCTTTAATGATGTCTATTTCGCTCCGTTTTATACCTACGCTTATACAGGAAACAGAAAAGATTATTAAAGCTCAATCGGCACGTGGAGCAGATTTTACTAGTGGGCCTATAAAGGATAGAGTGAAAGCCATTGTCCCATTACTGATCCCCTTATTTATTAGTGCCTTTAAACGAGCTGAGGATTTAGCTACTGCTATGGAAGCTAGAGGCTATCGTGGTGGAGAAGGACGAACAAAGTATCGAAAACTAGAATGGGGTAGTATAGATACGGGTATGCTGGTTTTATTGGGGATTACGGCAATAGGCTTATTTTTACTACGTCAATAATGAGGTGTGTATATGGAGAGATTGAAATGTATCATTTCATATGACGGGTCTAATTTTTCTGGGTATCAAATTCAACCCAATGCCAGAACAGTTCAGTTGGAACTTGAAAAAACATTACAGAAAATGCATAAAGGGGATATTCTCAAAGTCTTTGCATCTGGACGAACTGACGCAACTGTTCATGCTGTAGGGCAGGTCATCCATTATGATTCCCCTTTAAACTTATCTGAACAGAGTTGGAAGAAGGCCCTTAATTCTTTATTGCCTGATGATATTCAAGTGCTAGAGGTAAATAAGGTGAATAGTGAGTTCCATGCACGGTTTGATGTGGTAAAAAAAGAGTACAGATATAAAGTACTACTAACCCCCGATAGAGATGTTTTCAAAAGAAATTTTAGCTATCATTTTCCGTATCCATTAGATCTGAATTTAATCAAAGAGGCCATGGACTTTTTGAAAGGTACCCATGATTTCACTAGTTTTTGTTCTGCCAAAACAGAAGTAGATGATAAGATTCGAACAATATATGAGATAGATTGTATCCTCCAAGCGGATGAACTTATTTTTCGTTTTGTAGGAAACGGGTTTCTTTATAATATGGTAAGGATCCTTGTGGGAACTCTACTGGATGTTGGACAGAAAAAAATACATCCAACTGAAATAAATGCCATTTTAGAGCAAAAAAATAGGGCCTTCGCAGGTAAAACTGTACCGGGTCATGGACTTTATTTATGGGAAGTTCATTATGACAACTAAACCTGGTGTAACATTTTCTTGACATTAGCTTTACAAAGTTATATCATATCCTATGGTATGTATTTTAACCCCACGACTAGCCCCGTAAACTAATCGTGTTGAAATAAACCAAAGTTTATTATATTAGGAGGGAAAGTAATGCGCACAACATTTATGGCAAATGCCAATAATATAGAGCGTAAATGGTACGTTGTGGACGCTGAAGGTCAAACTTTAGGTCGTCTTGCAAGTGAAGTAGCTACAATTTTACGTGGTAAAAACAAACCAACTTATACACCGAATGTTGATACTGGTGACAATGTTATCATCATCAACGCTGAGAAAATCAATTTAACTGGTAAAAAATTAACTGACAAAATCTACTACCGTCACAGCCAATTCCCAGGTGGATTAAAGTCAAGAACTGCATTAGAAATGCGTACAAACTACCCAGAGAAAATGTTAGAGCTTGCTATTAAAGGTATGCTTCCAAAAAATTCTCTAGGTCGTCAAATGTTCAAAAAATTGCATGTATATGCTGGAAACGAACATCCACATCAAGCACAACAACCTGAAGTTTACCAACTTCGTGGTTAATTAATAAGGAGGGTATTATATTGGCACAGGTACAATATTATGGCACTGGTCGTCGTAAGAGCTCTGTAGCACGTGTACGCTTAGTTCCTGGCGACGGACGCATTGTAATTAATGATCGTGATATCGCAGATTATATTCCATTTGAGGCATTAAGAGAAGTTGTTAAACAACCACTTAACGCTACTGAAACTGTAGGTAACTATGATGTTCTAGTAAGTGTTAAAGGTGGAGGCTATACTGGCCAAGCTGGAGCGATCCGTCATGGTATCTCTCGTGCATTACTTCAAGCTGACCCTGAATTCCGTGGAACGTTAAAACGTGCTGGTCTATTAACTCGTGACGCACGTATGAAAGAACGTAAAAAATACGGACTTAAAGGCGCTCGTCGTGCACCTCAGTTCTCAAAACGTTAATTTTCAAGCTTTCAAAGACTCTCAACCAATGTGGTTGGGGGTCTTTTTTTATTTGTAGAAATTTAATTTCACTCCAATTCATGAAATTAAATATTCCACATAAATATTAATCAGTCTAGAGATTTTTAGGTTCTAGTAATTATTAAATTATTCTATTATCTATCGTGCTGTTTATTATAAAAAGCTTGTAATAAATGTAAAGTTATTTCATAATGTTTATAAAATATAGAAAATATAAAAAATGGAGGATTACTATGAAAGGCTTAAAATTAATTATAGGTTTACTCATTTCTATCCTAACAATTGGTACTTTGGCAGCATGCGGTGGAGGTGGAAATGGAGATGAAAAGAAAACATTAACAATGGCAACCTCAGCTGACTATCCACCATATGAGTTTATTGATACAGAAAAAGGAGAAGAAATCATTGGGTTTGATATCGATATTGCTAATTACATAACAAAAGAACTAGGGTATGAGTTAAAGATTGTTGATATGGACTTTACAACACTCATTACGGCAATGAACGGTGGAAAGGCTGATTTCATTATGGCTGGTATGACACCTACCCCTGAACGTTTAGAAAATGCGGATTTCTCAGATATATATTTTACTGCAAAGCACTTAATAGTAACTACAAAAGATAGTGGTATTAAAACTATTGAGGATTTAGAAGGTAAAAAAATCGGAGTTCAAACTGGATCGATTCAAGAAGGTAAAGCTGAAGAAATTAAAGAGAATGTAGACATAACGGTTGAATCAAGAAACCGTATCCCTGAGCTAGTTCAGGAAATATTAGCTGGAAGATTTGATGCTGCTATCATTGAAGATACTGTTGCAGCAGGTCATTTTAAAAACAATCCAGAATTAGTAGGCTTTGAAATTGTAGAAGGAGAAGAGGAAGCTGGTTCTGCAATAGCATTCCCTAAGGATAGTGAATTGACAGCTGAATTTAATCGTGTACTAAATGAAATGAAAGAAAACGGAGAACTAGAAAAACTAATAGTAAAATGGTTTGGTGGAGAACAATAATTAACTACTACAACATGATGAGGGGAATGTAAAAGGGCATGAATTTAGACTTCACTCAAAACCTCGTGCCCTCTATCCCTTTTATATTAAAAGGGATATGGGTCACATTAGGGATTGTAGCATTAGCTGCATTGTTAGGGTTTATACTTGGAATTGTACTAGCACTCTTTAAAATTAGCAGAATAAAACTTCTACATTGGTTTGCAGATGCGTATACGTCATTGTTTCGAGGGACACCATTAATTCTCCAACTAATGATTATCTATTATGGTTTACCGCAAATCATTGGTATTGATATACCTGCATATGCTGCTGCGGTAGCTGCGTTCGCATTGAACTCAGGTGCTTATATTTCTGAGGTTATTCGGGCGGGAATTCAAGCAGTTGATAAAGGTCAAAGAGAAGCAGCAATGGCATTAGGTATTCCTTATAAAAAGATGATGTGGGATATCGTGATGCCTCAAGCATTTAAAAATATATTACCTGCATTGATGAATGAGTTTATTACATTAACAAAAGAATCTGCGCTTGTTTCTGTAATTGGTACAATGGATATCATGCGTAGAGCATATATTGTTGGTGGTAAAACATATGCGTACTTTGAACCTATGTTGTTTGTTGGACTCATCTACTATCTTTTAATTATTGGTCTTACATTTGTTGGTAAGTGGATAGAGAGGAGACTGAGACAAAGTGATTAAGGTTCAAAATTTACACAAGTCTTTTGGAAAACTTGAAGTATTAAAAGATATTTCAACCACAATTGATCAAGGGGCTGTGGTTGCTATTGTTGGTCCGTCTGGCTCAGGAAAATCGACCTTTTTGCGCTGTATGAATATGTTGGAAGAGCCTACAAGTGGAAGTGTTTGGATTAATGGTGAAGAAATAACGAATCCTAAAGTTGATATAATGAAGGTGCGTCAAAAAGTGGGAATGGTATTTCAACATTTTTATTTATTTCCTCATATGAATGTACTAGACAACCTTATGTATGCACCAATGAATGTCAAAGGGGCTTCAAAATCGGAAGCTGAGCAAACAGCTTATGAACTATTAAAAAAAGTGGGTTTGTCTGAAAAAGCTACCGAATATCCAGTTCGCTTGTCTGGAGGACAAAAACAAAGGGTTGCCATTGCGCGTGCATTGGCAATGTCACCTGAAGTTATGCTATTCGATGAGCCTACCTCAGCTTTAGATCCAGAAATGGTTAAAGAGGTATTAGAGGTTATGAAATCCCTTGCTCATACTGGAATGACAATGGCAATTGTTACTCACGAAATGGGCTTTGCACGTGAAGTTGCAGATCGGGTTTTATTTTTAGATGATGGGAAATTGGTAGAAGATGCTCCACCAGCTGAATTTTTCTCATCACCAAAAAGTAAAAGAGCACAAGAGTTTTTAGAGAAAATGCTATAGAGAAGTAGCCTTCCTTACAGGGGGGCTATTTTTTATTAACTCATTTAATGTAGGGGAATAGTAAAAAGTGACTAAAGGAGTGAATAACTATTAAGACGTTATCAATGATTCAGCCATGGGCAACTCTTTTTATTCTTGGGGCAATAAATCATGAAACAAGATCATGGAAGACGAAATACCGTGGACCACTTGCCATTCATTCAAGTAAAAAGCTAGATAAGCGTGCATGTCGTTTAACATATGTTGAAAGTTTACTTCAGCAGTATGGATATACACAAGACACGTTACCATTAGGAACTGTGATCGGTGTTTGTGAACTAGAGAATTGTCTCAGGATCATAGAGGGTGATGATTCATCTGCAGTTCTTGAGGATGGAGAAATGATATCAGGAGTAGAATATTTATTAGGAGATTACACGATTGGTGGATTTGTATGGAAAGTCAAGGACAAGAAATCACTGAAGAAGCTACTACCTGCAAAAGGAAAGCTTGGATTATGGGATTTTCATTTAGAGGGTTATCCGGAATAAGAGAATTTAACGCAAATTACCATTAAAGGTAGATAGTGTTTTACATGATAAGTCAATTGAGTAGGAAACTACCTTTAAAAGGGGGGAATTTTCTTATGAACGTAATTACAACGCTAAAGGAAAAAAGAAAAGAAAAGCAAATGAAGTATGAAAGAAAAATGTTACGTGAACTCTCCTTGGAAACCCTAAAGAAAAGTGTAAATGAGCAATTTAGTCATTTTTATAGAACAGGTCTATTTGCAAAGTCAATTGAAGATGGTTGTGTTGACATTGCAATCGAGAGCTACTTGTTAGGTTCTAAATATGGAAAATTTGGATATTACGGGGAGTCAATTGATGATGTAAAAACAAGATGTTACTATGAGGAAAAGTACCTAGTAGATACACTGTTTGATTTCCTAACCTACTGGGGCCAGATTGGAGATAATGATTTTGTTAATGAATCATTATATTACAGCTGTGAAACTTACGTGAACCAATGGTGGCAAGAAGGTTTCAATAAAAGTGAAAAAAGATACCGCCTACGTCTCCATTAAAGAAGTGCTAATTGGTTTAGTATATATACAGTAAAGTTTTCGACATCAATTTGTAAGTATTCATAATTCTTCTCCTTGTCCCATATAGTGAATAGAAGGGACTAGCAGGAGGGGAGAATTTAGTGAAGAAGAAACTAAAAGTCGGAGGATTTATAACCGGATTAATAGTATTATTTATCTTATTTCAATATCAGTTTTTAGATAATGACTCGTGGAAACCTTGGAGTCTTCCGTTAGCTGGGAAGATAATTATTTTAGATCCCGGTCATGGTGGACCTGACGGTGGAGCTGATAGTGGAGATATATTTGAAAAGGATATAGCCTTAAATGTATCTTTAAAACTCCGTGATTACCTACAGGAACAAGGTGCACTTGTGTTAATGACTCGTGAAACAGATACAGATCTTGCTGCTACGGATACTCGAGGTTATAGTCGCCGTAAAGTGGAAGACTTAAAGAAACGTGTAGAGTTAATCAATAGTTCAGAGGCTGATTTGTTTATTAGTATACATCTTAATGCCATTCCGTCTCCTAAATGGAGTGGGGCACAGACCTTCTATTATCGTACGTATAAAGAGAATGAAGTATTAGCTAAATTTGTTCAAGACGAGTTACGTACTAACCTAGAAAATACAAATCGTAAAGCCAAAAGTATAAACAGTGTCTTTTTATTAAAGAACGCTACTAAACCTGGGGCATTAGTTGAAATTGGCTTCTTATCAAATCATACAGAAAAACAACTTCTAGTAAAAGAACATTATCAAGATAAAGTTGCAGCTTCTATTTATAAAGGTATTTTAAGATACGCATCAAATGAAACCAACCCTCCAGAATAATGAGGGTTATTTTTTTAGGTATGAGTTTCATCACATATGAAAAATGGACAGTTATGATATACTAATGAAAACCAATTCATTTATAGGTGGTGCATAATATGTTAACAGAACAAAAGGTAATAGAAACATTACAAAACTTGAAAGATCCTTTTCTACATAAAACACTACAAGAAACAAATGGTATATTAGAGGTTAAAATTAAGGAAGAAAAGAATCATGTTAGCGTCAAATTAGCTATTGCTAAAACTGGCACAGGCGAACAGATGCAGCTTCAAAGCACAGTCGTTGAAAAGTTGAAAGAAGCTGGTGCAGATTCTGTAGGAATTCGATTTACTGACTTACCTCAAGAAGAACTAGCAAAACATGCCGGACAAGGTACGGGTTCTCCTTTATCTCCAACGAATGAACCAACCTTTATAGCGATTGCAAGTGGTAAAGGTGGAGTAGGAAAATCAACTGTATCCGTTAATCTAGCTGTTTCTTTAGCGAGACTTGGTAAAAAGGTTGGATTAGTAGATGCTGATATTTACGGATTCAGTGTTCCTGATATGATGGGAATTACAAAACGTCCTGTAGTGCGTGGTGAAAAAATCATCCCGGTAGAGCGTTTAGGTGTAAAGGTAATCTCAATGGGCTTTTTTGTAGAGGATAATTCACCTGTTATCTGGCGTGGGCCAATGTTAGGGAAAATGTTAAATAACTTCTTTAACGATGTTGAATGGGGAGAATTAGACTATCTGTTATTAGACTTACCTCCAGGAACAGGAGATGTGGCACTTGATGTTCATACAATGCTACCTTCATGTAAAGAAATTATTGTCACAACTCCACATCCAACTGCCGCATTTGTTGCAGCAAGAGCGGGTGCAATGGCATTAAGAACAGAACATGAAGTAATGGGTGTTATAGAAAACATGTCTTACTTTGAAAGTAAGGTAACTGGCGAGAAAGAATATGTATTTGGCCAAGGTGGAGGAACAAAGTTAGCTGAAGAATTACAGACTACACTACTAGGTCAATTACCATTACAACAACCAGATTGGAATGAAGATGATTTTGCGCCATCAGTATATGACGCCGATCACCGTGTAGGTAAGATCTATATGGAAATTGCTCAAAACGTGGTTAATACGTTAAATAAATAAGGATTATTTAAGGATGTGAATCGATGATTTACATTCTTTTTTTAATTCTTCATTCAAAAGTTGACTTATTCTGTACGAGGGTCGTTTTCCAGATGGGGTGACTAGGATGCCTACTCTAAGTCGAACCCAGCATTATTTAGACAAGTTGCAAGGGAAATAGAATAAGCGAGTCCGAATAGCAGGTGTAATCAGACTGGTTGAATGGAATAAAGCTAAAACGAGTCCGAAACCAAGGACTATTCGGACAGGTCAAGCGGGAGTAGCCCAAAACAAGTCCGAATCCAAGGTGTATTCAGACAGGTTGAACGGGTTAAAACTAAAACGAGTCCGAAACCAAGGGTTATTCGGACAGGTCGAGCGAGTGAAAGCCAAAACGAGTCCGAATCCAAGGTGTATTCAGACAGGTTGAACTGGGTAAAACCAAAACGAGTCCGAAACCAAGGGTTATTCGGACAGGTCGAGCGGGAGAAAGCCAAAACGAGTCCGAATTCGAGGTGTATTCAGACAGGTTGAACGGGAGTAAGCCAAAACAAGTCCGAAACCAAGGTGTACTCAGACAGGTTATACAGAATAATCTGTCCTGGCCCGAAAACAAAAACAATGAACACAAGCCATAAACTCCTCTCAATAAATAAAATAAGCCCCAATCATTACGCAATTGGGGCTAACTGATATTATTCATACCAATGTCTTTCAGAGGTCTATTTGCCACCCTCTTCTTTCTTCTTATCCTTATTTTCCTGAATCTCTTCGGCACCTTTAATAAGCAGATCTTGCATTTTCGCTTTGAAAAGAGGACTCTCAATTGTTTCAGTTATAACACTCTGAATATGAGCTCTCATTTCCTGGCTCCGTAATACCTCTACCATTGCTTCTTCCATTTCAGGATTCTTTAATATTTCTATCATCATTTTCTGGTAGTCAGGATCTTTCATAAGATCCTTAATTACTTTTTCATGCTGTTCTTGCATGCTTTTTGCAAATGTTTCTACAAACTTGGGATCTTCAAAGTTCTTTTTCCAAAAAGTAATACCATCTTCAGATAAAAGTGTATCTTGTATGGATTTAGTAACAACGTCCTGGTTAATCACTAAATTTTGCTTCATCTTTTCATCTGTTAATAGTTCCTCGATGGCCTTTTTACCTTCATCTGTTTTAAGTATATCCACGACCATTTTTTTAGTCTCTTCATAATCAAGCTTTTGATTTCCTTGTTCTCTAGGTGCACACCCAATAATCAAAAGAAAGCAACTAAATACTAGGAGCGACATCCATTTTTTCATATCCATATAAGCTCCTTTCAGAGAAATCCTTACTTTTAATATGAGAAAATCGCCAATAAATATACATAAAAACTTGGCCGATTAACTGGTAATTTAATAATTTCGTTGGTACAATTGTTAGGTACTAATTATTGATAAGTTGGAGGATTCATCGTGAATAGTCGAAATTGGGTTCGATTGTTTTTATCTACACTGTTTGTAGGTGCTATAAGCACTTCAGTAGTAGGATTTGCAGTTAAATGGAATGAATACAAGGAATTATTTATTACCTTTGATTTTTTAGAGATACTTTCTATTTTATTGTGGCTTGTAGGAGTTGGATTTATTTTTAGTATTATTAGCCAGATGGGCTTTTTTGCATACTTAACTGTTCATCGTTTTGGTTTAGGAATTTTCCGTAGTTTATGGAAACCGGTACAATTAGTATTAATTGCTTTTGTATTCTTTGATTTAGTATATTTCCGCTACCAAGCTTTTGCCAAAGAGGGAGATTTGCTGTTACCGTACATTGTACTTGCTTTCATTCTGTTTTTATTTTCGTTGATAATAGCGTATATAAAACAAAAGCAAACAAATAAGCACGCGTTTATTCCCGCATTATTTTTTATGTTTGTCATCACGTCGATTGAATGGTTCCCAGCTCTTCGTGTTAATGAGGAAAGCTGGTTATACCTAATGTTAATTCCCCTGTTAGTTTGTAATGCATATCAATTACTACTTTTAAGCAAAATTTCAAAAAACACAAATGTAAAAAGCTGACCCATGATTGGTCAGCTTTTTTTGTTCATTTGATTTCATTACTCTTAGCTTCTGCGTTAGCCATTAAATCAGATATCTTAGCGTTGTTATAACCCTTTTGTTTCATAATCTTTATTATCTCCGGTAATGCCTTTTCTGTTTGTTTTGCTGAATCAGAGGCATGTAACAAAATAATATCTCCACCACTTAAATTACTCGTGGCGTTTGAAATGATTGCTTCCACGCCGGGATTTGTCCAATCCTTAGAATCAACACTCCAATGGATGACTGTGTATCCTAATGAATTAGCAACTTTTAAAACCTTTTTATCAAAGTTACCAGTGGGTGGTCTCAATAGATTTACCTTTTTAATACCTAATGTCTTAAAGACTTCTCCTGCTTGGAGGATATCCTTTTTGATTTTGGCCTCTTCTAATTCAGTATAATTCTTATACTGATATCCCATCGAACCAACTTCATGCCCATCTTCTATAATTCTTTTTACCACATCAGGATGTCTTTCAGCCCATGCGGCAGATAAAAAGAAGGTAGCGTTCTTAATGCCTTGGTCCTTCAGAAGATCTAAGATCGGCATTGCTTTCGTATCTCCCCAGCTAATATCAAATGTTAAAGATACATTCTTGTCCTTTAGTTCTCCTTGATAAATAGCTTTTGGACCATTATTCGTTGAGAATACAGGAAGATGCAAGCCATTTTCTATATATAAAATGCCTGCAGTAAAAAATGAAGCAACCAAAATGATCATTGTTTGTTTTACTTTTTTACCATTTAAAATAAAGAAGAAATTCACCTTTTAGACCTCCCATTCATTACTGTCCTTGTCTACATAGTATGCTTGTCAATCTAATATATGAATATGTCGCTAAAAATAAAAAATCATAAAATATCTAAATATGGAAATAACTAGAATTAAATCCTGTATTGAGGTGAAATTATGATTGGTTTATTAATTAATCAAAAAGAAGTGAAAGAAATAGAATATTTATTGAAACGAGAGATGGAGGAAATATTACATGATATAGAAGAGCCAAGAATTGATCATATAGTAAAGAGGGCCATGGAAGAGCGCTATAGCATACTATTTAACTTATTTCGCCGTGTGGCACCACCGAAAGATTGTACAAAATACATAAGAACGAAACGCGTTAATAGTAATATTGATATTTAATCTACAACTATTAGGAATTAGAAATGTCTAAAAAGTACTTGAAGTTACCACAGTATAACTGCTGTGGTTTATTTTATTAGAAAGTAGATAATTTTTTTTGAATCAGTGTTGACTTTAAATTGCTATCCTGATATATTAATAAACGTCGCTGCTACGAGTAACTAAGTATTAGCGAAAACTTAAAAAAACATGTTGACTTGAAAAGTTCACCGTGTTATATTAAAAAAGTCGCTTACGAGCGAAGAAACAAAAAGTTCTTTGAAAACTGAACATAACACAAGCGTCAATGTTTGTTTTAAAATTTGTTTTAGCTATGAGCTAATCAACTCTATTGGAGAGTTTGATCCTGGCTCAGGACGAACGCTGGCGGCGTGCCTAATACATGCAAGTCGAGCGGTTCTTAGGAAGCTTGCTTCCTAAGAATAGCGGCGGACGGGTGAGTAACACGTGGGCAACCTACCTATAAGACTGGGATAACTTCGGGAAACCGGAGCTAATACCGGATAATATAAGAGATTACATGATCTTTTATTGAAAGATGGCTTCGGCTATCACTTATAGATGGGCCCGCGGCGCATTAGCTAGTTGGTGAGGTAACGGCTCACCAAGGCGACGATGCGTAGCCGACCTGAGAGGGTGATCGGCCACACTGGGACTGAGACACGGCCCAGACTCCTACGGGAGGCAGCAGTAGGGAATCTTCCGCAATGGACGAAAGTCTGACGGAGCAACGCCGCGTGAGTGATGAAGGCCTTCGGGTCGTAAAACTCTGTTGTTAGGGAAGAACAAGTACCGTTCGAATAGGGCGGTACCTTGACGGTACCTAACCAGAAAGCCACGGCTAACTACGTGCCAGCAGCCGCGGTAATACGTAGGTGGCAAGCGTTGTCCGGAATTATTGGGCGTAAAGCGCGCGCAGGTGGTCCTTTAAGTCTGATGTGAAAGCCCACGGCTCAACCGTGGAGGGTCATTGGAAACTGGGGGACTTGAGTACAGAAGAGGAAAGTGGAATTCCACGTGTAGCGGTGAAATGCGTAGAGATGTGGAGGAACACCAGTGGCGAAGGCGACTTTCTGGTCTGTAACTGACACTGAGGCGCGAAAGCGTGGGGAGCGAACAGGATTAGATACCCTGGTAGTCCACGCCGTAAACGATGAGTGCTAAGTGTTAGAGGGTTTCCGCCCTTTAGTGCTGCAGCTAACGCATTAAGCACTCCGCCTGGGGAGTACGGTCGCAAGACTGAAACTCAAAGGAATTGACGGGGGCCCGCACAAGCGGTGGAGCATGTGGTTTAATTCGAAGCAACGCGAAGAACCTTACCAGGTCTTGACATCCCGTGACAACTCTGGAGACAGAGCGTTTCCCTTCGGGGAACACGGTGACAGGTGGTGCATGGTTGTCGTCAGCTCGTGTCGTGAGATGTTGGGTTAAGTCCCGCAACGAGCGCAACCCTTGATCTTAGTTGCCAGCATTCAGTTGGGCACTCTAAGGTGACTGCCGGTGACAAACCGGAGGAAGGTGGGGATGACGTCAAATCATCATGCCCCTTATGACCTGGGCTACACACGTGCTACAATGGATGGTACAAAGGGCTGCAAAACCGCGAGGTTGAGCGAATCCCATAAAACCATTCTCAGTTCGGATTGCAGGCTGCAACTCGCCTGCATGAAGCTGGAATCGCTAGTAATCGCGGATCAGCATGCCGCGGTGAATACGTTCCCGGGCCTTGTACACACCGCCCGTCACACCACGAGAGTTTGTAACACCCGAAGTCGGTGGGGTAACCGTAAGGAGCCAGCCGCCTAAGGTGGGACAGATGATTGGGGTGAAGTCGTAACAAGGTAGCCGTATCGGAAGGTGCGGCTGGATCACCTCCTTTCTAAGGAAACTGAAGTACGCTGTACTTCATAAGAAGACGCTTTGTGTTATGTTCAGTTTTGAGAGAACTATCTCTCATATTTGTTCTTTGAAAACTAGATAACGTAACAAGACATTCAATGTAAGAAATGTGTAAAGTTCTTTCTTTATAGAAAGAAAACTTTCTAACACAGAAAAACGTAGTTTTTCTTAGGTTAAGTTAGAAAGGGCGCACGGTGGATGCCTTGGCACTAGGAGCCGATGAAGGACGGGACTAACACCGATATGCTTCGGGGAGCTGTAAGTAAGCACTGATCCGAAGATTTCCGAATGGGGAAACCCACTACTCGTAATGGAGTAGTATCGATACCTGAATACATAGGGTATATGAAGGCATACCCGGGGAACTGAAACATCTAAGTACCCGGAGGAAGAGAAAGCAAACGCGATTTCCTGAGTAGCGGCGAGCGAAACGGAATATAGCCCAAACCAAGAGGCTTGCCTCTTGGGGTTGTAGGACACTCTATATGGAGTTACAAAGGAACGGGGTAGACGAAGCGATCTGGAAAGATCCGTCGTAGAAGGTAACAACCCTGTAGTCGAAACTTCGTTCCCTCTTGAGTGGATCCTGAGTACGGCGGGACACGAGAAATCCCGTCGGAAGCAGGGAGGACCATCTCCCAAGGCTAAATACTCCCTAGTGACCGATAGTGAACCAGTACCGTGAGGGAAAGGTGAAAAGCACCCCGGAAGGGGAGTGAAAAAGATCCTGAAACCGTGTGCCTACAAGTAGTCAGAGCCCGTTAATGGGTGATGGCGTGCCTTTTGTAGAATGAACCGGCGAGTTACGATCCCGTGCAAGGTTAAGTCGAAGAGACGGAGCCGCAGCGAAAGCGAGTCTGAATAGGGCGCATTAGTACGTGGTCGTAGACCCGAAACCAGGTGATCTACCCATGTCCAGGGTGAAGTTCAGGTAACACTGAATGGAGGCCCGAACCCACGCACGTTGAAAAGTGCGGGGATGAGGTGTGGGTAGCGGAGAAATTCCAATCGAACTTGGAGATAGCTGGTTCTCTCCGAAATAGCTTTAGGGCTAGCCTCATGTGTAAGAATCTTGGAGGTAGAGCACTGATTGGACTAGGGGCCCTCATCGGGTTACCGAATTCAGTCAAACTCCGAATGCCAAAGATTTATCCATGGGAGTCAGACTGCGAGTGATAAGATCCGTAGTCAAGAGGGAAACAGCCCAGACCACCAGCTAAGGTCCCAAAGTATACGTTAAGTGGCAAAGGATGTGGAGTTGCTTAGACAACCAGGATGTTGGCTTAGAAGCAGCCACCATTTAAAGAGTGCGTAATAGCTCACTGGTCGAGTGACTCTGCGCCGAAAATGTAACGGGGCTAAACGTATCACCGAAGCTGTGGATTGTTCTTACGAACAATGGTAGGAGAGCGTTCTAAGTGCAGCGAAGTCAGACCGTAAGGACTGGTGGAGCGCTTAGAAGTGAGAATGCCGGTATGAGTAGCGAAAGACAAGTGAGAATCTTGTCCACCGAATGCCTAAGGTTTCCTGAGGAAGGCTCGTCCGCTCAGGGTAAGTCGGGACCTAAGCCGAGGCTGAAAAGCGTAGGCGATGGACAACAGGTTGAAATTCCTGTACCACCTCCTCACCGTTTGAGCAATGGGGGGACGCAGAAGGATAGGGTAAGCGCGCTGATGGATATGCGCGTCCAAGCAGTAAGGCTGGAAAGTAGGCAAATCCGCTTTCCGTAAGGCTGAGCTGTGATGGCGAGGGAAATAAAGTACCGAAGTTCCTGATTTCACACTGCCAAGAAAAGCCTCTAGCGAGGTGAGAGGTGCCCGTACCGCAAACCGACACAGGTAGGCGAGGAGAGAATCCTAAGGTGATCGAGAGAACTCTCGTTAAGGAACTCGGCAAAATGACCCCGTAACTTCGGGAGAAGGGGTGCTTTTTAGGGTTAATAGCCCAGAAAAGCCGCAGTGAATAGGCCCAGGCGACTGTTTAGCAAAAACACAGGTCTCTGCGAAACCGCAAGGTGAAGTATAGGGGCTGACACCTGCCCGGTGCTGGAAGGTTAAGAGGAGGGGTTATCGCAAGAGAAGCTCTGAATCGAAGCCCCAGTAAACGGCGGCCGTAACTATAACGGTCCTAAGGTAGCGAAATTCCTTGTCGGGTAAGTTCCGACCCGCACGAAAGGTGTAACGATCTGGGCACTGTCTCAACGAGAGACTCGGTGAAATTATAGTACCTGTGAAGATGCAGGTTACCCGCGACAGGACGGAAAGACCCCGTGGAGCTTTACTGCAGCCTGATATTGAATTTTGGTACAGCTTGTACAGGATAGGTAGGAGCCGTAGAAGCCGGAGCGCCAGCTTCGGTGGAGGCATTGGTGGGATACTACCCTGGCTGTATTGAAATTCTAACCCTCATGCGTGATCCGCATGGGAGACAGTGTCAGGTGGGCAGTTTGACTGGGGCGGTCGCCTCCTAAAATGTAACGGAGGCGCCCAAAGGTTCCCTCAGAATGGTTGGAAATCATTCGCAGAGTGTAAAGGCACAAGGGAGCTTGACTGCGAGACCTACAAGTCGAGCAGGGACGAAAGTCGGGCTTAGTGATCCGGTGGTTCCGCATGGAAGGGCCATCGCTCAACGGATAAAAGCTACCCCGGGGATAACAGGCTTATCTCCCCCAAGAGTCCACATCGACGGGGAGGTTTGGCACCTCGATGTCGGCTCATCGCATCCTGGGGCTGTAGTCGGTCCCAAGGGTTGGGCTGTTCGCCCATTAAAGCGGTACGCGAGCTGGGTTCAGAACGTCGTGAGACAGTTCGGTCCCTATCCGTCGTGGGCGTAGGAAATTTGAGAGGAGCTGTCCTTAGTACGAGAGGACCGGGATGGACACACCGCTGGTGTACCAGTTGTTCTGCCAAGGGCATCGCTGGGTAGCTATGTGTGGAAGGGATAAGTGCTGAAAGCATCTAAGCATGAAGCCCCCCTCAAGATGAGATTTCCCATAGCGCAAGCTAGTAAGAACCCTGAAAGATGATCAGGTTGATAGGTCAGAGGTGGAAGCGCGGTGACGTGTGGAGCTGACTGATACTAATCGTTCGAGGACTTAACCACAAATTACTTACAAAATGTCTTAGTTACGTTATCTAGTTTTGAGGGAATAAATTTCCTCTTGTATTTTTCCGTCAGGGAAATATAATTGAGATTGTACATTATAGTCTGGTGACAATGGCGAAGAGGTCACACCCGTTCCCATGCCGAACACGGAAGTTAAGCTCTTCAGCGTCGATGGTAGTTGGGGGTTTCCCCCTGTGAGAGTAGAACGTTGCCAGGCTGTGATTATTCCACAGTAGCTCAGTGGTAGAGCTATCGGCTGTTAACCGATCGGTCGCAGGTTCGAGTCCTGCCTGTGGAGCCACTTGCTTCCATAGCTCAGTCGGTAGAGCACTTCCATGGTAAGGAAGAGGTCATCGGTTCAATCCCGGTTGGAAGCTTATACGAATAGTATGGCCCCTTGGTCAAGCGGTTAAGACACCGCCCTTTCACGGCGGTAACACGGGTTCGAATCCCGTAGGGGTCACCAATATTTTTCGCAAAGTGAAAATAATACAACTTAACAATTTGGAGGATTAGCTCAGCTGGGAGAGCACCTGCCTTACAAGCAGGGGGTCGGCGGTTCGATCCCGTCATCCTCCACCATAGTTTTTTTACTTAACGTAGTGAAGTGAAAATAACTTTCCTTGAAATATTAAACAATATAATTTTACTTTCATAATGCCGGTGTAGCTCAGTTGGTAGAGCAACTGACTTGTAATCAGTAGGTCGAGGGTTCGACTCCTTTCGCCGGCACCATTCCATTGTGGAGGGGTAGCGAAGTGGCTAAACGCGGCGGACTGTAAATCCGCTCCCTCCGGGTTCGGCGGTTCGAATCCGTCCCCCTCCACCATTCTTGTTTTATAATTATATTATTTAATGGGCTATAGCCAAGCGGTAAGGCAACGGACTTTGACTCCGTCATGCGTTGGTTCGAATCCAGCTAGCCCAGCCATTTTTCCTTTTATTTTCAGGAGCCATTAGCTCAGTTGGTAGAGCACGACCGAGTAGGCTACGAAGCAAAGCATCAGAGTCTAAATCGAGCTGCTACTTGCGACTCTTACTGAGATTTAGACGTCAGCATAGATGCTCTTGCCCAATCACTTATCAAGACTATAACAAAAGTAATATGCCTTTTAATATTACGAGCCATTAGCTCAGTTGGTAGAGCATCTGACTTTTAATCAGAGGGTCGAAGGTTCGAATCCTTCATGGCTCACCATTTTTTTGCGTTAGCAAAAAAATATTATATGCGGAAGTAGTTCAGTGGTAGAACACCACCTTGCCAAGGTGGGGGTCGCGGGTTCGAATCCCGTCTTCCGCTCCAGGAAGCACCTGGGGCCTTAGCTCAGCTGGGAGAGCGCCTGCCTTGCACGCAGGAGGTCAGCGGTTCGATCCCGCTAGGCTCCACCATACATACACCATTTCAACCTTAAATCCTATGATTTAAGGTTTTTTCATTTTTTAGAATCAAATGCACCTGTACTTGCATAGTGGACCTTCGTATATATATTCACATATATGTCGAGTTGAGTCATTGCCCTATTTGACGGTAAAATAGAGGAAAGGGAAGGGGAGGAATACTAGATGAAGAAAAAACAGATATCAATTATTGGAGTACCCATGGATTTCGGACAAATGAGACGTGGGGTTGATATGGGTCCAAGTGCTATTCGCTATGCGGGTGTTGTAGATAGATTAGAAAACTTACACTATGAGATTGATGACTTAGGTGATATTGAAATTAGTAGAACTGAGAAATTAGATAAACTCTCTGAAGGAAATCTTAGAAATTTAAAGGCAGTTGCTGAAGGCAATACCAAACTTGCAAAGAAAATTGACGAAGCTATCAATGCTGATACATTCCCTCTTGTTTTTGGTGGTGACCATAGTATTGCAATTGGAACATTAGCTGGCGTTGCAAAACATTATGAAAATTTAGGGGTTATTTGGTATGATGCACACGGCGATCTTAATACAGCTGAATCGTCGCCATCAGGTAATATTCATGGAATGCCTTTAGCTGTTAGTTTAGGACTAGGGCATCCCACTTTGACTGAAATTGCTGGATATGCTCCAAAGGTTAAGCCAGAAAATATTGTAATCATCGGTGCTAGATCATTAGATGAAGGTGAAAAGGTACTTATAAAAGAATTAGGAATTAAAGTATATACAATGCATGAGATTGATCGAATTGGTATGACAAAGGTCATGGAGGAAACTATCTCTTATTTGAAAGGTCGTACAGATGGAGTCCACTTATCATTAGACTTAGATGGTTTAGACCCTCATGATGCACCTGGAGTAGGGACTCCCGTAATCGGAGGTATTAGTTATAGAGAAAGTCATTTAGCGATGGAAATGCTGGCTGAAGCTGGTGTAATAACTTCTGCAGAGTTTGTAGAGGTCAATCCAATTTTAGATGAAAGAAATAAAACAGCATCTGTGGCAGTAGCATTAATGGGTTCGTTGTTTGGAGAAAAATTATTATAGGATCTGATAGAGTAAAACAGTAACTCCAAGTTGAGTTACTGTTTTAAATTTATCATTTGAAGTTTTTGATATTCAAATAGTAGATTATCAAGTGTGCAAGATATTTTTATGACCTCATCTTCTTTTAATGATGTATTCGTTGCCAACTGAACCATTCTTTCTCTGTATTGTTCGATTTTATTCATTAACTGTTGTTCGTTACTAGTCATGATAAATCCTCCTCAAGATGGTACTTATAAATTATTTAACCAATTTTGAAGATTTTTAAACATATCCTCCTAATTTTTGCTAAAATATTAAATATAAAATAAATTGAAACCTTTTTTCGTTTCATTCGTAAAATACATAGACCCGCAGTGAAGCGGAGGTTATATAATGGAAACAATCGTAAAAAATAGAATAAAGCAAATAAAAAATGGTGACCAAAATGCCTTCGCTGAAATAGTTGAACTATACAAAGATAAAGTATTCCAATTGTGTTATAGGATGCTAGGAAACAGGCATGAGGCAGAAGATATAGCACAGGAAGCTTTCTTAAGGGCGTATGTTAATATTCATAGCTATGATACTAAAAGAAAGTTTTCTACTTGGCTTTACAGGATTGCAACCAATTTATCAATAGACAGGATTCGTAAGAAGAAACCTGATTATTATTTGGATGCTGAAGTAGCCGGTACTGAAGGGTTAACAATGTACTCTCAGGTTGCTGCAGATGTTTCGCTTCCAGAAGATGAGGTAGAGAGTTTAGAATTACAGGAGACAATCCAAAAAGAAATTTTAAAGCTACCTGATAAATACCGTTCAGTAATCGTGCTGAAATACATTGACGAATTATCTTTAAAGGAAATTAGCGAGATCTTAGATTTACCAGTAGGTACAGTGAAGACAAGAATTCATAGGGGCCGCGAAGCTCTGAGAAATCAATTGCGACACTTGTAATAGGGGTGATAAAAATGAATTGTCCTACTGAAATAGTTGAGTTAATGCACAAATACTTGGATGAAGAGATTGAACATATTGAAGAAATTAAACTTCGTAGCCATTTACAGAAATGTGAGGACTGTTCAAGACACTTTTATGAATTAGAGAAGGCTATTGCTTTTGTGCAAAGCACTTCCCATGTTGTTGCACCAGATGATTTCACCATGAAGATAATGCAAAACCTTCCTAAGGAGAAAAAGACAGTAAGTATGAAAAGATGGTTTAGAGTGCATCCTTTGCTTACAGCTGCATCCTTATTTTGCGTATTGATGCTTGGAAGTATTTTTTCAATTTGGAATGAAAACCAGGAATTCTCAGTATCTAAACAAAATGATCTAATCATAGAAAATAATACTGTAACTGTTCCAGCGGATAAGGTAATAAAGGAAGATATTGTTGTTCGGAATGGTACCATTATTATTGAAGGGCAAGTTAAAGGTAATGTAACTATTATAAATGGGGATAAGTACTTGGCATCTGCTGGACATGTAACCGGAGAAATAAAAGAAGTCAATGAGATGTTTGAATGGTTATGGTATCACATTAAAAAGGTAGCAAATGAAGTAGTTGATGTTTTTAAAGAAGAAGAAGATTCTTTATATTAGACCATCTAGTATTGAACTGCTCTCCAATTGTTAAAACAATTTTAGGGCGTTCAAAGGATGGTCTTTTTTGTCACTCTTTATCACTACTCTAATTTGTAAACAGCATATAAAACATTTATGATATAATAATATAGATAAATTTTAGGAAGTTATCCAGGTTTTACTGATTTTGATAAATATGATTGAATTTGAAATTTGAACATTGGAGGAAGTGTGGGAATAATGCCATTTGGAGAACTAGCAATTTTAGATTACCTTGGCTATATTATAGATATTCTCCTTGTTTGGTTTGTCATTTATAAATTAATAATGGTGATTCGTGGTACAAAGGCTGTGCAATTATTAAAAGGAATTACTGTTATTATCATTATTAGGATGTTAAGTAGTGTATTAGGGCTTAACACTCTACAATGGCTCATGGACCAGGCATTGACGTGGGGATTTTTAGCTATTATTATTATTTTTCAGCCGGAATTACGTAGAGCTCTAGAGCAACTTGGTAGGGGAAAGTTATTTTCACGTACAAATGCTCCTGAAGAGGATGAACAAACATCGTTTATAGATTCTCTTGTAAAAGCGACTGACTATATGGCAAAACGCCGTATAGGAGCCTTAATTTCAATTGAACGTGAGACAGGTATGGGTGACTACATAGAGACCGGAATAGGCTTAGATGCTAAAATTACTTCCGAACTATTAATCAATACATTTATTCCTAATACTCCGCTACATGATGGAGCTGTCATTATTCAAAAAAATAAAGTAGCTGCTGCAGCTTGTTACCTCCCTCTATCCGAAAGTCCTTTCATTTCGAAAGAATTAGGGACAAGGCATAGAGCAGCGTTAGGGATAAGTGAGGTAACAGATAGTATTACAGTTGTTGTTTCAGAGGAAACAGGCAGTATTTCCCTAACAAAGAATGGTGAATTACACCGTGAATTAAAGCAAGATGCATTTCGTGAGATGTTAGTCCGTGAACTGCAAGCTAAAAACGGCTCTACTTCCTCGACTCTTTGGCAATGGAGGGGGAAGAAAAATGGATAAATTTATGAATAATAGATGGTTCATGAAAATCGTTGCCTTGTTGTTAGCACTAATGTTGTTCATGTCTGTAAGCTTTGAAACACAGCCAAGTCCTCCAGGGCCATCTTTTCCAACCGCATCTAGGGATGTAGAGACACTTACTGATGTCCCAATTACAACATACTATGATAGTGAAAATCTGGTACTATCAGGGATGCCCCAATATGCAAAGGTCACTTTGGAAGGCCCAACAGGTGTGACTAAAACAGCAAGTCTACAGCGAGATATTGAAGTGTTTGCGGACTTACGCGACTTAGGAATTGGTACACATAATGTAAATCTTCAATACAGGAATGTTTCAGAAAAAATTGAGGTTATAATTGATCCCGCAACTGTAAGGGTTACGATTCAGGAAAGGGTCGCAGAGGATTATCCTGTTGAGGTTGACTTTATTAATAAGGATAAGATTATAGAAGGTTATATTGCAGAGGAGCCTATTGTTAAGCCTAATAGTGTAAAAATTATTGGTGCAAAAGAAGAAGTTGAAAAGATTGCATTAGTAAAGGCGATTGTTGACCTTACAGATGTAGATGAAACAGTAGAAACAGAGGCCCGAGTAGCAGTTTATGATAAAAATGGGAATGTCCTTTCTGTTGAGGTGGAGCCTTCAGTTGTAGATATAACTGTACCGATTTCGAGTCCAAGCAAGAAAGTCCCTTTTAAGATCAATAGAAAAGGTACATTACAACAAGGTCTTAGCATAGTAAACATCGAAGCGATTCCTAGTGAAATCACAGTATATGGACCTAAAGAATTAATTGAAAAAATTGAGTTTATAGACGGAGTGACAGTAGATATTTCAGAATTGACTAGTGATACTACACTGGAGATTCCAATTCCAGTTCCAGAAGGTGTTAAGAAAATATCACCAGAATCAATCAAAGTGTCAGTTGAAATAGAAAAAGAGGAAAGCAGAACCTTTACAAATTTACCGATTCAAACCTTTGGGTTAAGAGAAGAATTACAACTAGAGTTTATTGATCCAGGAACCGGTACAATGGATGTAGAAGTGTTAGGTGCGCCTACGCTCTTAGATGAAATTGACCCTTCTGATATTGAGTTATATATAAATTTAACAGACATAGGTATAGGTGAACATAACATAAGAATTGAAGTGAATGGTCCTCAAAATATTTCGTGGGTCCTGCCACAAGTTGAGGTAAACGTTAATATTACCGAGAAACCGTAGAGAAGCGGTGAGTTATTATAAAGGAGCGATAAAGGAATGGGTAAATATTTTGGTACGGATGGAGTTCGCGGAATTGCAAATAGTGAACTTACTCCTGAGCTAGCTTTTAAGGTTGGTCGTTTTGGAGGGTATGTTCTAACAAAGGATAAAGAGCGTCCAAAAGTTTTAATAGGGCGTGATACTCGTATATCTGGACATATGCTTGAGGGAGCTTTAGTAGCAGGCTTACTATCCATCGGTGCAGAAGTGATGAGACTTGGAGTAATGTCTACTCCAGGTGTATCCTTTTTAACTAAAGCATTAGGTGCACAAGCAGGCGTAATGATTTCTGCTTCTCATAATCCTGTACAGGATAACGGAATAAAATTCTTTGGTCCAGATGGTTTTAAACTATCTGATGATCAAGAAAAAGAAATTGAAGCACTATTAGATCAAAGTGAAGATCACCTCCCAAGACCGGTAGGAGCGCAACTAGGACAAGTGAATGACTATTTTGAGGGTGGCCAAAAGTATCTTCAATTCTTAAAACAAACGGTAGATGAGGACTTTTCTGGTATACATGTTGCGCTAGATTGTGCACATGGAGCAACGTCATCCTTAGCCACTCATTTGTTTGCTGATTTAGATGCAGATATCTCTACAATGGGTACCTCCCCTAACGGTCTTAATATTAATGAGGGTGTAGGTTCAACACATCCTGAAGCCCTATCTGCATATGTTAAGGAAAAAGGTGCGGATGTAGGTCTAGCATTCGATGGTGATGGTGATCGATTAATAGCGATTGATGAAAATGGCGATATCGTTGATGGTGATCAAATTATGTATATATGTGCCAAATATCTAAATGAAAATGGCAGATTGAAACACAACACCGTTGTTTCAACGGTTATGAGTAATTTAGGCTTTTACAAAGCATTAGAAGCAAATGGTCTTAAAAGTGCTCAAACAGCTGTAGGCGATCGATATGTAGTTGAAGAAATGAGAAAAAGTGGTTATAACCTAGGTGGAGAGCAATCAGGCCATATTATTTTCCTTGATTACAATACGACAGGTGATGGTTTATTATCTGGCCTTCAGTTGGTAAACATTATGAAGGTTACTAAAAAGCCATTATCACAGTTAGCAAGTGAAATGAAGAAGTTTCCACAATTATTAGTGAATATAAGAGTAACAGATAAGCATCATGTTACTGACAATGAAAAAGTAAAACAAATCATTGAAGAAGTTGAACAAGAGATGAATGGTAACGGTCGTATTCTAGTTAGACCTTCTGGTACAGAAGCGCTTGTTCGTGTTATGGCTGAAGCTTCTACAGAAGAGCTTTGTAAACAGTACGTTCAAAGAATTGTAGATGTTATCCAACAAGAAATGGGTATAGAATAGAAATCAAACTATGCATAACTGGCACAAAATTGCCATCTTATGCATAGTTTTTTAGTATACGATTTAATTTTAGACTAACAATTAATGGTAAAATAAAGGAAAATGATTGACCTTTTTACTGTTAGTTGATATGATAAATCGTGTTTCATTTACTCAAGGATAGAAAGAGAGGATAGAAGTTGTTATAACTAAATAAGCGCCTGAACTAAATTCACGAACGAAATGGGAGTTTAGTTGACGAGGAGGAGGATTATCGAACATTCGGCGGATACCTCCCGGTTGGTAAAATCACAACCGTAATTCCTTTTTGAAAAACAAAGAGGCAACTCTTTGCACAAACGAAAGGATATTGATTTCATACTTGAAAATACTAAAACTTAAGGGGGCAAGAGAGTGTCCCCACTTTCTTGTTCTCCAATTCAAGGAGGAAGAAATCATATGTGCGGAATTGTAGGATATATTGGTCATCAGGATTCAAAGGAAATTTTATTAAAAGGCTTAGAAAAGCTAGAATATCGTGGATACGACTCAGCAGGTATTGCTGTGATGAACGAACAAGGAGTTCAAGTTTTTAAAGAAAAAGGTCGTATTGCGGTATTACGTGATAGTGTTGATGAATCAGTCCAAGCACAAGTGGGAATTGGGCATACACGTTGGGCAACTCATGGAGTGCCTAGCCAGGTTAATGCACATCCACATCAAAGTAATTCAAGTCGTTTTACGTTGGTTCATAATGGTGTAATTGAAAACTATTCGATACTTCAACGTGAATATATACAAAATGTTCAACTGAAAAGTGAAACTGATACAGAGATTATTGTACAAATTATCGAGCGTTTCGTTAACGAAGGATTAGATACTGAAGCAGCGTTACGTAAAACGTTATCCATTTTAAAAGGCTCATATGCCCTTGCATTATTAGATCGTGAAGATGCTAATACAATTTATGTAGCAAAAAATAAAAGTCCTTTACTAGTTGGTCTTGGTGATAATTTCAATGTAGTTGCTAGTGACGCAATGGCAATGTTACAAGTTACGGATCAATATGTTGAATTAATGGATAAAGAAATGGTACTTGTTCGAGAAGATGAAGTGATTATTAAAAACCTTGATGGTGAGGTTATTTCACGTAATCCATACACTGCGGAGCTTGACGCAAGTGACATTGAAAAGGGAACGTACCCTCATTACATGTTAAAAGAAATTGATGAGCAACCGTTAGTGATGAGAAAAATCATTCAACAATACCAAGGGAACGAAAATAGATTAACTATTAACAAGGATATTATTGAAGCAATGAATGCCGCAGACCGAATTTATATTGTTGCTGCAGGAACGAGTTATCATGCTGGACTTGTTGGAAAGCATTATATCGAAAAAATGGCTAAAATTCCGGTAGAGGTACATGTGGCAAGTGAATTTGCGTATAACATGCCAATTCTTTCTGAGAATCCATTATTTATTTTCATTTCTCAAAGTGGAGAAACTGCGGATAGCCGTGGGGTGCTTGTTCAAGTTAAAGAATTGGGTCATAAAGCATTAACGATTACGAACGTACAAGGTTCTACTCTTTCACGTGAAGCGGATTATACACTGCTTTTACATGCAGGCCCTGAAATTGCAGTTGCATCAACAAAAGCTTACACTGCTCAAATTGCTGTATTGTCTATCCTTGCTGCTGTTACAGCAGAATCAAAAGGAATCAATTTAGAATTTGATTTGATTCAAGAGCTCGGAATTGTTGCAAACTCAATGGAAGCATTATGTGATGCTAAAGAAGAAATGGAAGAAATTGCTCGTGAATATTTATCAACAACAAGAAATTGTTTCTTTATTGGCCGTACGTTAGATTTCTATGTGGGCCTTGAGGGAGCTTTAAAATTAAAAGAAATTTCTTATATCCAAGCAGAAGGTTTTGCTGGAGGAGAGTTAAAGCACGGAACGATTGCTTTAATTGAAAATGGAACACCAATTATTGCACTAGCTACACAAGAGCATGTTAACTTAGGAATTCGAGGGAATGTCAAAGAGGTAGTTGCACGTGGTGCAAACCCTTGTATTATTTCAATGAAGGGTCTTGAAGAAGAAGAAGACCGTTATGTATTGCCGAAAGTTAACGAAATGCTTACACCATTAGTATCGGTAATTCCATTACAGCTTATCTCCTATTACGCAGCACTTCACCGTGACTGTGATGTTGATAAGCCACGTAACCTTGCGAAGAGTGTTACTGTTGAATAAACGCTAATGATAAAATTCCTCCTAGAATATCTAGGAGGAATTTTTTTAGTACAATAGTTTTCTCTCCCAACTATTTAGAACTGGAAATAGCGATCAAGCAAATAAGAAATGGATTTGCAATGAGGGTGATTTCGAATATTTTCGATTAATCCTTTTATCATTGCAGGGCTTAAATTAGGTTCACTAATATGCTGTTTTAATAAAGTGATTGATTCCTTCTCAATGGAATCTGTTAACTCCGCAAGCTTCTGCTCCAATACCTCAAGTATTTGTTCCTTTGTTACTTCTTCAAATGCTGAAAGCTCAAAAGTTTTCATAAGCTCTTTTGAGATAAAGGGAATGGATGTATGTTTTGCAAGTAGGTTTGTCTTTTCAACAAGCGATTTAGAAAGTAAGTTTAGATCCAATGTAACATTATAAAACAAAAATAACTCAGAATATGTTCTCATAAAGCCTTTTATACAAAAAAGTAAATCATATTTAGTTTCTCTGACACTATCCCCATACAAACGCTCAATCATTGTTAGGATGATTTTATCAATTAGGCTATCATAGTAGCGGGTCCTTGAAATAAATTCTGGATTAAATGTTTGGGTTTGTTCTTTCATAAACATTTTTGCAAAATCTGAATGCTTATGGAAAGAATGGTAGGTTGAATAATAAAACTTATATAAAATTTCATTGCTGTCTTCTGACTTTTTGACCATGTGGTCAATATCTGTGATAATCTGAATCATGAAATGATCAATAAGAGCTATAATCAATTCATCTTTTGACTTAAAGGATAAGTAAAATGCACCCTTTGAAATGCCGCAGTGCTCCGTTATCTGTTGAACTGAGGTTGCTTCAAATCCTTGTGTTGCAAAGAGTTCTATTGCCTTCTCCATTATTAATTGTTTTTTTATCATTTCTATCTCTCCTGGATTAAATGATTGACAATTGACCTATTAGTCATTAGTATAAGTAATTGAGTCTGATAGGTCAATTGGGGGTAGGTATAAGTATGAAAGGCTTGGTTAATTTTGTATTAAAAAATAAATTAGCAGTATGGTTACTCACTATCATTATAACTGTATCAGGAATTTATTCAGGAACGCAAATGAAAACAGAAACGATTCCTGATATATCAATTCCATACTTAATGGTAATGGGTGTATATCCTGGAGCAACTCCGGAACAAGTGATGGACGAAGTCTCAATACCATTAGAGAAAGCTGTAGAGAATTTAGAAAATGTTAAATCAGTGTTTTCAAATTCATATTCTAATATGTCAAGTATACAGGTGGAATATGAATATGGCATAGATATGGATGAGGCAAAACGTGCACTTGAATCTGCACTGGATGCTGTGACTTTACCAGAAGGAGCACAAGAACCGGTCATCACAGCAATTAGTATGAACATGATGCCAGTTGTTGCCTTAAGTGTAAGCAGTGATGTAGAGGATGTTGTAGAATTAACATCTACAGTCGAAGAGATCATCCTTCCTAAAATCGAGAAAATAGAAGGTGTTGCATCAGCAACTATTACTGGTCAGCATATTGAAGAAGTTCATCTTACTTATAATGAAAATAAAATGACTGAGTTCGGTATTACTGAGGACAATGTAAAGCAAATAATTCAAGCAAGTGACTTGGCTGTTTCATTAGGGCTTTACGAATTTGAAGAAGGTGAACAAGCAGTAGCTGTTGACGGTAAATTTATGACGGCTTATGAGTTAAAGGAAATGCTTATTCCGGTAACTCCAACAGAAGCTCAACCACTACCATTTGTAAAACTTAGTGATATTGCATCAATTGATGTTGTAGGAAAAGTACAATCTGTATCCCGTACAAATGGGAAAGATGCAATTGCAATTCAAATTGTTAAAGGTCAAGAGGCTAACACAGTTGATGTTGTAAATCGTGTAAAAGAACTCGTGGAAGAAGAAACGAACAAATTTGAGAATCTTATCATTGATATAACTGTCGATCAGGGCAAACCAATTGAAAAATCAGTTTCTACTATGATTGAAAAAGCTTTGTTTGGTGGATTAATAGCAGTTTTAATTATTCTATTATTCCTGCGTGACTTTAAATCAACCATTATATCGATTATTTCTATCCCAGTATCTATTTTTATGGCTTTACTGTTACTATTCTGGATGGATATTACACTAAATATAATGACGCTGGGCGCAATAACTGTTGCCATTGGTCGTGTAATCGATGACTCGATTGTTGTAGTTGAAAATATTTATCGACGTCTTCATTTAAAAGAAGAAAAGCTAACAGGACGCGCACTTATTCGTGAAGCAACAATTGAAATGTTTAAACCTATCTTATCTTCAACACTAGTCACGGTTGCTGTATTTGCTCCACTGATTTTTGTTGGAGGTATGGTAGGAGAATTATTCATGCCATTCGCATTAACAATGACGTTTGCTTTAGGAGCATCATTGATTGTTGCGATTACGATAGTTCCCGCGTTATCTCATTATTTATTCAAGAAGAAGCTATATAGTGAGAAAACGGAGAGTAGCCATAAAGAGGTAGGGAAATTATCGAATTGGTATAAAGGCATATTAAAATGGACGCTTAACCATAAAATAATTACGTCTATCGTTTCCATATTACTACTTGTAGGAAGCCTAGCGCTTACCCCTTTGATAGGTTTTAGTTTCATGGGAAGTGAAGAAGAAAAAGTAATGTACCTAACGTATACTCCTGGAACAGGTGAGTTAATGGAGGAGACATTAGCAAACATTGAAGTTGTAGAAGAAAAATTATTAAAGCATGATGACATTGATATCGTTCAATTATCGGTAACTGAAAGCGGAGATCCGATGACAGCTATGATGGGTGGCAGTGGAGATGGAGCGTTAATGTATCTTATCTTTGATCCTGAAATGGAAGACTTCCCTGGTACCCGTAAGGAGATTGAAGAATATGTCTTTAATATTGGCCAAAGTGGTAAATGGAAAAGCCAAAACTTTACTTCAACGTCAATGTCAACAAATGAACTTAGCTATACCTTCTACAGTGAAAATTTAAATGATTTAAATGAAGCTGTAAAAATGGTAGAAGATGTTATGAGAGAAAATGAAAGTTTAGAAGATGTTTCTTCTAGTGCCGAGGATGCGTATGTAGAGTATACATTCAAGGTAAAGCAAGATGAATTACTGCAATATGGTTTAACAACAGGACAAATTGTAATGATGCTCAGACCTTCTTCAATAGATGAGGTGATTACTACTGTTGAAAAAGATGGAGATACACTTGAAGTAATTCTGCAACAAGAACAAGCAGCTGAACCGAAGTCAATTGATGATATCTTAGCAACACAAGTACCAACTGCTCTTGGTACAATGATGCCACTTTCAGATCTTGTGACTGTGGAAGAAGGAACAACTTTAAATACATTAGCTCGTAGTAAAGGTGAATACTATGCAAGCGTATCAGGAACGATCATTGGTGATGATCTTTCAAAAGCAACTACTGAAGTAGATAAAGCAATTGATAAGTTAGATTTACCAAATGGTGTAACTGTCGATATTGCTGGGGTAGCAGCTGATATGACCGAGACTTTTACAAAGCTTGGGCTTGCAATGCTGGCAGCTATTGCGATTGTGTACTTCATTCTGGTTGTGACTTTTGGAGAGGGTGTGGCACCATTTGCTATTCTATTCTCTCTACCATTTGCTGTTATTGGATCTTTTGTCGGCTTATTGATTGCAGGTGAAACAATTTCAGTTTCTGTTATGATGGGTCTATTGATGTTGATAGGTATTGTCGTAACAAATGCAATTGTACTTGTGGACCGTATTATTCATATGGAACGTGATGGATTAACAATGCGTGAAGCTATACTAGAAGCTGGAGCTACACGACTTCGACCAATCCTTATGACTGCAATAGCTACAATTGGTGCCTTAATACCTCTTGCAATAAGCTCCGAGGGTGGAGGCGGATTAATCTCTAAAGGTTTAGGAATTACAGTAATCGGTGGACTAACAAGTTCTACTTTATTAACACTAATTATTGTTCCAATCGTATATGAAGTATTATCTAAGATGTTCAAGAAAAACCGTAAAGAAATTCAGGAAAACTAACGAATAGCCCTACAAGGCTTTAGACCTTGTGGGGCTATTTTTATTGAGTGGTAGATCAAAGATACGATTGGTTAATTTTGGAGTGATTTATTTCCCTATAAATAATGGTAGAATTAAATATCATATACTAATACTTATCTCTGATAAATGGCAAACCTATCGAAAGGTAGGGACGCAAAACCACGGGTCTAATGCAACTTCATTGCTATGATAGCCGGGTCGCCGAGGGATGGATCATCTACGACATAATCCACCTATAAAGGTGGTTTTTTGTTTTATTAGAAAAACATCCTCTTTACAAAGTGTGCTAATTTTCACAGAACACATAATACAATGCAACCTTACATCTGTTTGAGCTAGCAAAGGGAGGAATAACTGTTGGATACCTTTAATGAAAAAATTCAAAGCTGGGTTAATAATAATCAGTTAGTATATATTGAAGTGGTGTTAAAGAAAATAGGTCGCAAAGAAGTACTTGGTAGAATCGTTCAATTCAATGGGGAAAGCCTACTCATATACAAGGACGATACAAAAATGGTAGAACATTATTTACTCAATGAAATTGATAATATTGCACCTGTCAATAAATCAGATTAGCAGGAAGAAACTCTCGATAAGTGGTGTTTACACTTATTGAGAGTTTTTTTGTAAATAAATTGTAATGAAATTGAAACATAATTGTGAAAATTGCTTCCTATTTTTGTTATTTGTTTGTAAAATATAAATTGTTAACTATTAAAAAAATTTTAACTAATTGCTAAAATTAATATATTTAGATAGTGTAACAAAAAATGAATACTCACGAGGGATGTGTAACTTTGAAAAAGAGTAAGTTATTAATCATCGGTCTAATTATTGCTAGTTTAATTGCTTGTAGCAATAAAGACCAGTCTACTGATGCGAATGATTCAAATGAGCCCAACACTAGCAAGGCTACGCCTAGTAACCAGGCAGATAAAGAGAAGGATGATCCTTCAGGTTCTGAGAATGAAGAAGATACGAAAGATAATAAGGAAAATGAAATAGAAAAGCCGAAAGAAAGTCTAGTTGATTCGATTAAAGGTGAAAATTTACTAGGTCTAAGCCAAGATGAATTAAAAAATCTTTACGGAGAACCTGCTGTATCAGTTAATGCGAATCAATTTTTAATTTGGAGATATGATTTTACGAACGAAAATTATGTCTATGAAGAAAGTGTCATTTCTGTTGATGTTTTAGGCCTACAAAATGGAAAAATGGAGGCGCAATTAACCGTAGAATTTGGAGACGATGACATTGCTGATGCTTTTTCTATTTATTATGTGAAAGATGGGCAAATTCTACATTACCGTGTAACCAAAGAGGGCATTATTGAAGAATCTGCCAATGCAGATTAGAAAACTTTATATAAAGCTAAGCTAGATAAAAAGAAAACTTAGCTAATTAGTCAGGGGGAGCAAGATGAAAGACATAGCTATCGGGGTGATAAAACAGTTTGGGTTATGGATGTTAGCAGCCTGCTTTTTATTACTTATCATACTAATACCAAGGGATTATACCCTTTCACCAGATTCAACTGGACAACTAGAAGAAGCCGTATATCATTATAATTTTAATGATCATATCACTAATGTAAAAGACTTCTTCATTGCGTTTGGGGAAAATGGGGGGTTAGGTCTATACAAGACTGGAGATACCATAGAAAAACATGTTTTTGACATGACACTTAGAAGCTTAAAATTAATCATTCCAGCTATATTAATAGGCTTCTTTTTCGGAATTTTTAAAGGGGTATTTGATTTCTTAGTTAAAGGAAAGAGAGTTGGAGTTGGTAGCGGAACAACTTGGATGATGTTATCGATTCCTGATTTATTTTTTATGATTTTCCTTCAATTATTCCTAATGTTTCTATATCAAATTGGACTGTTTCCACATGTTGACTTATATGGGCATGAGAAGGTAGATAATCAAATTGTGGGTATCATCTTTCTAGCAATCTATCCATTATTTTTTATTGCAAATATTACCTATACAAGTTTAGTTGAAGAAGAGAAAATGGATTACATTAATACAGCACGTTCTAAAGGAGTCAGTCATTTCAAGATTGTTAATTTACACATGTTAAAAAATGCTTTACAAAAAATTATAGTGAATAGTAATACATTAACTCTTTATGTGCTATCTAACTTATTTATAGTAGAATATCTGTCTAACTATCGTGGTGCTGCCTTCCATTTTCTAAATTCGGATATCAATGCTAAAGTTGGATTTGTAATCATGTTTACTCTTATTATCTTTTTAGCTAATACCTTCTTTAAAATTATTCATTCACTGATTTCACCGAAAGGAACAGGGACAGGAATATGAGAAAGTTTTCATTTTTAGCAGGGGTAACCATACTAACCCTGATTATACTAATTGCATTTATTGGTCCATACACGCCTTTTATTGACAGTGAATTAAAGGAAAAGAAATATGAGTTTTTAGAAGATGATACGATTATTGTCCCCCCTTACCCACCATCAAAAGAATATCTTTTAGGAAGCGACAGTCGTGGGGTGGATTTACTAAGTAGGTTAGTAATGGGTGCAAGAGAAACGATGATTATTATTTTTAGTATTGTAATTATAAGAATGCTTTTAGGGGTTATTTTGGGGTTTGGTGCAGCATACAGTCGATTGATACAGGCGTTTTTAACCATTTGGAATCAACTCTTCTCCTATATTCCACCAATTTTTCTGATTGCAATGATCATTGGGATTCCGTTTTTTCTTGTTTCTCCCAATAGACCTTTTTGGTTCATTTTTATATTAGCAATACTTGAGGTTGGAAGAGTAGGAGATACAATCCATAAACTCGTAGTAAGTATTACACAAACGAACTATTATGAAGCGGGAATAGTGGTAGGTAACAGTCCTTTAGGATTGTCTAAGAAATACTTACTGCCGAATTTGAGTCCGCAGCTGGTTACTATAGTGGTCAATGAACTAGGGCGAGTGTTATTTTTAATTGCCCAATTAGGGGTTATTGGCATCTTCATTAATGTTGTATTTGAGCCAGGTGAATTCGGAGGCTTTAAAATTGTGAATGGTTCTGAATCTTGGCCAAACCTTTTAGATAATATACAAAGGGATATATATTCCCATCAAATTGTTCCGTTTAGTGGAATTCTTGTGATCTCATTAACTGTTCTTTCATTCTATGTAGTGGGTAATGGGATAATTAGAAAGTTAAGTAAACGATAAGAAGGTGGCCTTAGGGGCCACCTTTTGTTATGCTCTTCTCAATGTAATAAAGTATTTCCTAAGTCCTTCACCAAATATATAAAAACCAATTGTAGTTATGCATATAAACAAGCAAGCTGTTAAAGGAATCCAAGGATAGATTCGAATAGTTGAAGATACATTTTCAAAGAATTGTGGCCAGGCGTTTGAGGTATTAAGTATCTGATAAGTGTCATCCTCTGTACTTTGAATTTTAAGAGAAATAAATATGTTTATAACTCCTAGTTGCCCAATAATAAACATATTTCTACCTATATCATTAACAGCATTAACAATTACATGTGGTAGTAATTGTGGCCAGTAATATTTTCTAAATAGCCTAAATGGCCTTGTGCCGACTGTTATTCCAGCTTCCACAAACTGTGTCTTAGAAACAAATACTGCCTGTGTACGTATGATATCGGAAATCCTTCCAACGTCAATTATTGCAATCAGGAGTACCATCCAAATGAAACGATTTTCTGCAAATACAAGATAGGGTGCATTTGCAAAAAAGACAATCATGAAGATGGTAGGAACAAAAGATAATAACTGTTTCCAACTTTGTAAAATAAAATTTGCTGTTTTAAAGAAACTCCCTAGTATTCCTAAAGGAATGGCTAAAAGAAATCGTAAAAGTGTAATGCCTAGGACTATGATTAAGGTTTCTCTTGTTCCAATGATTGCCCTGCTAAGTAGATCTACACCATTTCCATCGGACCCTATTAAGAATTCTGATGATGGGGAATAAGGAGGAACTAGTGTTATACCATTTTCAACCAATCTGAAAGCTTCTGGTTCCATTCCTTCTTTTACAAAAGGTAATAATGGGCCAATAATTGCAAGTATTAAAAGAAAAGTAATAATTGATCCACCTACTAAAAGTGATTTGTTTTTTCTCATATTTTGAACCTCAAGCTTTCTGTTGATTCATAAAAGTAATAATCTGGCTAATCCAATTTGAGATTAATAGAATGAAAGTAAATGAAAAAGACAATCCTATAATAATTGGAACATCAATATCAAAAGGTGTCCCTACATAAAAGCTGGTCTTTATATTGAAAGACTTATAAAATAGATAAGCAGCTCCACGATAAGAAGTCAGTAATTCAACGATAAATAAATTAGAAAGAATATATAGCATAAGAGTGTTTAAGTGACTAAAGATTTTTACCCAACAATTTTTTAACATATGAATAGAAACAATGCGCCATATAGGAGTTCCTTTTCCCTGTGCTGTTCGAACATAGTCCTTTTTATCTTCATCTTGAAGACTGACGGATGTGATTTTTGCGATATAAAAGGTCGGATACATTGAAAGGAAGAGTACTGCTAATGCTTTATTAATAAAGGTTTCATGGCCAAATATATCAATATGTGGAAAACCTAAATCAATAGAATATAAGATTAGTAATTGAATTAAGATAATTAGAAAAAAGTCTGGTACTGCAAGAAATAACGAAGTGGCTTTTTCACCTAGCCAATTAAACCTGCTTCGATTAGTAGAAAAATCATAAATACCTTTAATAATGCCAATTGTAAGGCTTAATAAAAAAGCAGGGATAATAATAAGGAAGCTTCTTTTAAGATATCTCCAAATCTCATATTCTACAGAATGAAGATAAACAGTTTGACCAAGACTTTTCTCTTTAATAACCTGTCTTAAGGTTGTAGCAACATTTTCTTTGTAGTCTTCCCAAGAGAATGAAGTAATATTTTGTTTGTATTCCTCCCATTGGTCAACTTTGCTATCATTACTCCAATCATAGGATGGTGTACCCCGCGGCATTAAGATAAGTAGGGTGAAAATAGTGAAGATTAGTAGCCATAGAAGGAAGCTATAAGTTAATGAGAATACTAATTTCATATGAAAATCTCCTTTAAATTGATCACTAAACCAGATTTTAATTACTTTAATTTTAATGATTTTACCAAAATATTACAAGTTTTACTTTAATATTACAAAAGTTACGTGAATTAGATATAGGATAAGGAGACAAATCATGAGAAAAATTACATTAGCAAATGGTAATACAGTAGAGGTTGAATGTTTGAGTTGTGCTATTACGAGTGGGCTAGTTGAACCTGATGGGGGAGTTCTCGTTGAAACAGAGCATTTTCACGCACATCAAGATGTTGCTTACCCAATCAAGGGACTTGTGATTTTAGCATCAAAACGGCATGTATATGGATTAGATGAGCTTACAGATGAAGAGATGCTAGATTATATGAAGCTCCTTAGAATAATTAGAAAAGCTCAGCGAGATGTTTTAGGAATTGAATACGTTTATTACTTTTATAATGAGGATACAACTCACCATTTTCATACGTGGATGGTACCGAGGTATGAATGGATGTATGAGTTTGGCCGCTCAGTTGAATCAGTGCGACCGGTACTGCTGCATGCAAGAAATAATATGAATGATGAGCCAAATAAAGTTAATGTTCTTAAAGCTATTAAAGACCTTACATTCGAGTTAAATAAATAGGTTCCGTTTTAAGTGTAGAATTTCTAGAAACTTCTTTATTAATAGAAGGTGTCCAAAAATAATGATAAAATAGAAGAAAATAAGAAGGTTGGTGGCTTCGTGGACTTTTCTATAATAGTAAACATCGTACTACTTGGATTATTAATTGGAATCGCTGTATTTCGATTTAAGCCTGTCAAAGGGCTGCGTAATTTAAATGAACAAGAAATGAAGGATAAAATAAAATCAACAAAATCACTCTCCATTATTGATGTCCGTGAGCCATATGAATACAATGTAAAACACATTCCAGGTGCAATAAATGTTCCTCTATCTAAGCTTAAATGGCGTAAAGTAGATGTTCCTACGGACAAGGAGATTGTTTTATATTGCCAAACAGGAATTAGAAGCAAACAGGCCGCGCGTTTAATTATGAAGAGACATAAAATAAATGAGCTCTCTCAGCTTGCAGGTGGTTTTTTCTCCTGGAAGGGTGAAACAAGTCACAATAGAAAAGCAATTAAATAAGTAAGCATTGTCCCCTTTTGATCAAAGGGGCCTTTTTTTATGAGGTTGAATTCATAATAGTTTGAAAAAATAAGATACTTCATCTACACTAATATAAAAGTGGTGATTCACGAAAGTGGTCAACCAATACATAGTATATATGGGGGATTGGCATAAGTGAGTATGTTTAAACGAATCGATACAGTATTTCTTGAGGTAAGTGATATTCAACAATCAATAGATTGGTATACTACCATACTTGGGTTCGAGCTGCGCTGGCAGCATGGTGTATATGCTGCTCTAAATGTATCAGAGACTCCTTTAACTCTTGTACAAAAAAATGATGATTTCCAACCTAATAAAAAGTCGCTGTTTAACTTCTATGTATCTGATGTAAATGAAGCACATTCGCATTTAGTTAATAATGAAGTAAAAGTAGAAGATATCCAAGTTGAAGATGATGTTAGTTGGTTTGTCTTTTATGATTTAGATGGAAATAGACTAGAAGTTTGTCATTTCTAAAAACGGCAACCTAATTAGACTAACTAATAATAATTAAAAATTCTGATATTTAATAACCAACTTGCTATAGAATGATGAATAAAATTCCTTCTTCTTAAATATTCATTAAGTAATACCAATATGTAATATCTATATCAGGAGGTGTAATCCTTACTCGTGGAAAACGAAGTAGGGAGAATATTTGGAGATATTTAGTTTAGGCATGGTTGCAATTTTAATTGCGTTAACTGCCTTTTTTGTGGCATCTGAATTTGCAATTGTAAGGATTAGGGCTACAAGAATTGATCAACTGGTTGCAGGAGGAAGTAGAAATGCACTGGCTGTAAGGAATGTCATTTCAAACCTAGATGAATATTTATCTGCGTGCCAGCTCGGCATCACAATTACGGCGCTAGGGTTAGGCTGGTTAGGTGAGCCGACAGTACACAAACTACTATTGCCACTCTTCAATGAATTAAATATATCTAGTTCACTATCAGGCATCTTATCAATAGCCATTGCATTTGGGTTTATTACTTTTTTACACGTAGTCATTGGTGAATTGGCTCCTAAGACGATAGCTGTTCAGAAGGCTGAAGAAATCAGCCTGTTATTTGCTAAGCCTTTAATGTTTTTCTATAAAATAATGTACCCGTTTATTTGGGTATTAAATGGTTCAGCGCGATTCTTAACAGGGATGTTCGGCTTTAAATCGGCATCTAAACACGAACTTGCTCATTCGGAGGAGGAGTTACTGTTTATTTTGTCTGAGAGTTACAAAAACGGTGAAATAAATCAGTCTGAATATAAATATGTAAACAAGATATTCGAGTTCGATGATCGCGTGGCAAAAGAAATCATGGTACCAAGAACAGAAATCGTCGCAATAGATAAAAATAGAGCTATACAAGAGAACATTGCGATCATGACGAATGAAAAATATACACGTTATCCAGTTGTAGATGGCGATAAGGATCATATTATAGGTATGATTAATATGAAAGAAGTTTTAACGGATTTCTTTACTGGTAAAGGAAGCAGTATAAAGACAGTCGAAACCTATTTAAGGCCAATTATTCAAGTCATTGAATCAACGCCTATTCATGACTTATTAGTGAGAATGCAAAAGGAACGTGTTCACATGGCTATACTGATTGATCAGTATGGAGGGACAGCTGGCCTTGTAACTGTTGAAGATATCATTGAGGAAATTGTCGGTGAAATAAGGGATGAATTTGACTCAGATGAAGTACCAATGATTCGTCAATTAAATGACCATACAACCATTGTTGATGGTAAAGTGTTAATTGGTGATATAAACGATCTCTTTGGTCTAGAAATTGATGACACTGACGTGGATACAATCAGCGGATGGATTCTGACGCATCAAATAGATGTAAAGCAAGGAGACTCAATACGGCTAGCGAATTATGAGTTTAAGATATTGACCATGGATGGACATCACATCAAAGCCATTGAAATTAAAAAAAATGGGTATTCTCAGAACTTTGCCATGAGAGCAACAGCAGACTAATCCCAAAAAAGGACCTTGATTAGCTAATTCAAGGTTCTTTTTGTTTAAAATTCTTTATGGGGCTATTGTAGGTAGAAGGAGTTATTCGCTAAAATCTACTCGCTTTCCGCGGGCGTACCATCGAGCCTCCTCATTCGTTCCTCATTGCGGGGTCTCGATTGGTCCTCACTCCCGCAGGAGTCTCGTAGATTTTAGCGAATAACTTGCACTCTAAATAAAGGTTAATATGAATCATTATTCAAATTTTCTGTAGTGAAATAATTAGTATTAGTATATTTGTCAATTGCAAACTATAGAATTTTGATACCCTGTTGATTTCTGCTGAAGGTGCGAGACTCCTGCGGGAGAAGCGCGTCAAAGGGAGACCCCACAGGCGCAAAGCGCCGAGGAGGCTCCCGGACCGCCCGCGGAAAGCGAGCGCCTTCAGCAGAAATCAACATGTGAAATCCATAGCTTTATAGAATTTTAACTATGGTTTTCAAGTGTACGGACACAGTCAGTGATAATTTTCGTAAACATATATAATGTGTAGTATGAATCATTTGATATTATCGTATATAATACAAACAGTGAAATGTTACAATAAGAAAAACACTAGCACCGAGGGGGAAAGCGTATGAAAGTGAAGTTAGGTTTACTTTATGGTGGGAAATCCGCAGAGCATAAAGTTTCACTACAAACAGCTCTTGCTGTTAATAAAGCAATTGACCATGAAAAATATGATATTCATCCAATATATATTTCTGAACAAGGTGAATGGGTTCGAGGGAATCAACTAACTGGACCGGTACAAGAGGTTCAAAAACTTGAATTGAAGGACGGAGGCAACACCATCTCACCAGTAGCTTTAAATAATGAAATTTTTCCAGCTCATGGTGACAAGTCAGATCAAACAATCGATGTTATTTTTCCACTTCTTCACGGGCCAAACGGTGAGGATGGCACGGTTCAAGGTTTATTAGAATTAATGAATATTCCTTATGTCGGAAATGGAGTTCTAGCTTCTGCAGCTGGAATGGATAAAGTAGTAATGAAGAATGTTTTTGCTCAAGCGGGACTGGACCAAGTGAAGTACGTTTCATTCATTCGTAGCGAATGGGAAGCGAATCAAACAAAGTCGTATGAGAAGATAGAAGAAGCGTTAGGTTATCCTTGTTTTGTTAAGCCTGCAAACTTAGGTTCAAGTGTTGGTATAAATAAATGTACGGACCGTGCAAGTTTAGAAAAGGCTTTCGAGGAAGCATTCATTTTCGACAGAAAAGTTATTGTAGAAGAAGGTATCATCGCTCGGGAGGTTGAGATAGCTGTATTAGGAAACGATCATCCTGAATGCTCGGTAGCTGGCGAAATTGTACCGAAGAAAGAGTTCTATGATTATAAAGCAAAATATGAAGATGGGGATACTGCAATGATTATCCCTGCTGAAATTACCGGGCAGCAATATGAAGTGATGAAAGATATGGCTATAAGAGCATTTAAAGCCTTGGACTGCTCTGGTTTGGTTAGAGCAGATTTCTTCTTAACAAAAGAAGGAAGAGTTGTTATTAATGAAGTTAACACGATGCCTGGCTTTACACCATTTAGTATGTTCCCTTTACTATGGCAGCACACGGGTGTAACTTACCCAGAATTGATCGAAAAGCTAGTGAACTTAGCAATTGAGAGACATAATGAAAAGCAGAAAATAAAATATACATTCTAGAATTTAGATAGATAAACACTATTCATAAACTATTTTAGAAGAATAGTGTTTATCTTATTTTACATAGTCCAACCCTTTTTAGGAGGTCTTTCTATGATTAAGAGAAGTATGAAACAAATTGCGCAAATGGTATCAGGAGAATGTAATGGTTATTCTAATGAAGTATTACTTTCAGGAGTTTCTATTAACTCTCGGTCGATTGAAGCGGGTAATTTATTTATACCGATTATTGGAGAAAAATTTAATGGGCATGAGTTTGTTGACGCGGCAATTAAAGATGGAGCTAAGGCATCATTATGGCAGCGAAATCAACAGAACCCTCCGCAGAACATTCCCTTAATTTATGTAGAAGATACATTAGTTGCGCTCCAGGATTTAGCCAAAGCCTACAGGAATGAGTTATCTCTTAAAGTTATCGGAATTACAGGAAGTAATGGGAAAACAACAACCAAAGATATTGTTGCATCCATTATGGGAACAACATATAAGGTGTTAAAGACGGAAGGTAATCTTAACAACCATTACGGACTTCCTTTAACAATTCTTCGCTTAGAAGAGGACACAGAGGTTGCGATTTTAGAAATGGGCATGAGTGGTAGAGGGGAAATAGAGCTTCTAACAAAAATAGCTCAGCCTGATGCAGCCATTATCACAAATATTGGTGAGGCTCACCTTCTAGATCTAGGTTCTAGAGAAGGAATTGCGGATGCAAAATTTGAAATTATTAAGGGCTTAAAAGAGGGGGGAACCCTCATATATGATGGTGATGAACCATTACTGAATGAACGACTAATCGGTAAATCTATAAATAAAATCACTTTCGGTAGTCACTTAGATTGTACGTATGTTCCAGATTCAATCAAGCAAGAAAATGAAGGCACCTATTTTACGATTAATAAGCATCCTGATATGGAAATTTATATGCCGATACTAGGCAGACATAATGTTTTTAATGCGTTAGCTGGAATTGCGGTAGCTGAATACTTTAATGTTAGCTTGGAAAATATTCAAAAAGGGTTAACTCAATTAAAAGTATCGAACATGAGATTAGAAGTGATTGAGGGAAAAAACGGTTCGAAAATCATAAATGATGCGTATAATGCTAGTCCAACTGCCATGAAAGCAGCAATTGATTTAGTGCGAAACTTAAAAGGTTATTCAAGGAAATTTGTTGTTCTAGGTGATATGCTGGAACTAGGACCAAATGAAGAAAAATATCATTACGAAATCGGTGAATTGTTAAAACCTCAATTTGTTGATTACGTTCTAACATTTGGTGAGCTTAGCAAACATATTGCAGAAGGTGCAAGAGTTTCCTTCGAACCTAATAAAGTTAAGGCTTATTCAAATAAAGAAAGTCTTATTGAAGATCTAAAGAAAATTGTTTCAGCTAATGATCTTATTCTTGTTAAAGGCTCAAGAGGAATGAGACTAGAAGAGGTTGTCTTAGAGTTGAAAGAGTAATATTATCCAGGTGAGTTCTATATGGAACGCACCTGTTTTATGTTTTTCCATGAGACATTCATTAGTTATATGAATATACTAATATTAAAGGGCTAATTTCAAAGTGACAGGGTGGTATTTATGAAAGGATGTTTACTTATACATGGGTTTACGGGCTCGCCTTTTGAAGTTGAACCTTTAGCAAAACACCTTCAGGAGACAACTGACTGGGAAATTAGAATGCCAACATTACCAGGGCATGGTACAGAATTGCAACTAAAAGGCGTCACAAACCAGGAGTGGTTAAATCATGCTGAGGAAGAACTGCAGGAATTATTGGCTTTTTGTGATGAGGTATATTTAATTGGCTTCTCTATGGGTGGTTTAATAGCGGGTTATCTTGCCTCAAAATACCCAGTTAAAAAACTCGTGCTATTGAGCGCTGCGGCATACTATATAAATCCGAGACAGTTACTGTTTGATATAAAAGATATGATTAAGGATGGGATAAGAGGGAATTTAAAGGAAAATGTGCTGTATTTACGTTATAAGAAAAAAATAACGGATACCCCATTTAGGGCAACCCTTGAATTTCGTACATTGGTTAATAAGATTCGACCAAAATTACGGGATATAAATGTTCCTACTCTTATTGTTCAAGGAGAATGTGATGGTATTGTCCCGGTTAAGAGTGCGCAGTTTTTATATAATACAATTAGTTCGAATGTAAAAAAAATATGCCTTTTGCCACACTCGAAGCATCACGTTTGTCATGGAGACGATATTGGGACGCTGTTTTCAGAAGTAGACGCATTTTTGTTAAATGACTAGTATAGTTTCAGATTTATGGAAATAATAAGTTCAACTGAATCTCGTCCTCTGTGTGAGATTTATTGCATTTAAATTTTCATAATGGTAAGATTACACATAAAGTGTCAAGAAGGGCTTTCAGTTATATGGGAAGGCTGTTTTCTCTGAAAAGAGCCTATAGGAAAGTGCCGGGTTGAATTCAAATGATGGTCGTGAACCTAAAGACATTTTTCCGGATGAACGGAAGAAGTCTTTTTTTACCTAAAGAAGGCATAAAAACCTTCTACTGTGTATGAAACAACTAGGCAGTCGCCGTTAAACTTGGTTAGAATCCAAGTTTTATAAAAGAAAATCCTAAACCTTGTCAACTTATATGTGAAATATATACCACAAAAGGAGTATGAAAATATTGGCAACATTTAGTGAATTAGGGATTAATGAAGAGTTATTAAAATCAATTAGTAAAATGGGATTTGAGGAAGCTACACCAATACAGGCTCAAACGATTCCATTGGCACTCAAACGTCAAGACGTAATTGGGCAAGCGCAAACAGGTACTGGAAAAACAGCAGCATTCGGTATTCCGTTAATTGAGAAGATTGATGTGAACGTTCAAACGATTCAAGGAATTGTTATTGCACCTACACGTGAGCTTGCAATTCAAGTATCTGAAGAATTAAGTAAGATTGGTCACTTTAACCGTGCGCGTATTTTACCAATCTATGGTGGTCAAGATATTAATCGTCAAATGAGAGCGTTAAAAAAGAATCCTCAAATTATTGTAGGAACACCAGGAAGATTAATTGACCATATTAATCGTAAAACTATTCGTTTACAAAATGTACATACAGTTGTACTTGATGAAGCGGATGAGATGTTAAACATGGGCTTCATTGAAGATATTGAGTCCATTTTATCAACAGTACCAGAAGACCGCCAAACATTACTTTTCTCTGCAACAATGCCAGGACCAATCCAACGCATTGCAGAACGTTTCATGAGAGATCCTCAGATTGTTAAGGTAAAGACGAAAGAAGTAACAGTTCCAAACATTGAACAATACTACGTTGAAACACAAGAAAAGAAGAAATTTGACGTATTAACAAGGTTGCTGGATATCCATTCTCCAGAATTAGCTATTATCTTCGGAAGAACAAAGCGTCGTGTAGATGAATTATCAGAAGCTCTAACATTACGTGGCTATGCTGCTGAAGGAATTCATGGTGACTTAAGCCAAGCAAAACGTATTTCAGTTCTTCGTAAGTTTAAAGAAGGCTCGATTGAGATACTAGTGGCAACAGACGTTGCAGCTCGTGGTCTAGATATATCTGGTGTAACACATGTATATAACTTTGACATTCCACAGGACCCAGAATCGTATGTTCACCGTGTTGGTAGAACAGGACGTGCGGGTAAACATGGAATTGCGATTACATTCGTATCTCCACGTGAGATGGGTCAATTGAAACATATTGAAAGAACAACGAAACGTAATATGGAGCGTTTAGTTCCACCGACTCTTGATGAAGCATTAGAAGGTCAACAAAAAGTAACGATCGAGAAACTTTTAGCAACGATTGAAAATGAAAATATTTCATATTACAAACGTGCTGCAGAAGAGCTTCTTGAAGAGCATGAATCAGTATCAGTTGTTGCTGCAGCGATTAAAATGATGACAAAAGAACCTGACAAAACACCAATCCAGCTTACTGAAGAGCGTCCTGTCGTTTCAAAACGCGATAAAGGTCGCAGTGGTGGTGGTGGAGATCGTAACCGCAGTGGTGGTTATAGAGGTGGTGGAGACCGTAACCGCAGTGGCGGTGGTGGTGGCAGAAGTCACGGTGGAGGCACCGGCGGTGGCGGTAACAGAGGAAGTCGTCCGCCAGCAGGAAAACGTCGCGCTCCGCGCAAACAAGAAAGTAGACCATAAAATAATCCAAACAGTGTAAGCCACCGAGGCTTGCACTGTTTTTTTGTTGTGTGTTTTTTTGGGTTAAACTAAGTCTTGGTAAGGTATAAGGGAGTTATTCGCAAAATTCCACTTGCTTTCCGCGAGCGTTCCGGAAGCCTCCTCGGCGCTCTGCGCCTGTGGGGTCTCCCGATGACTCGTACTTCCCGCAGGAGTCTCGTAGATTTTAGCGAATAACTTTCATCTCTGAATATAGGGTTTTAGCTACAAAAGTATCAAATACTTTTTTTCGATTGAAAGTACATTAAAAACAATATTCAAGTTGATGATTGTGGCGATTTTATAAAAGAAATTTTTATTTATCAACTCATTCAAAAGTCATTGTCTTTTTGTTTCAATCACTTAGTGGATTGAAGCGGAAGGCACTTGACTCCTGCGGGAAGTAGAGGAAAGGTCGAGACCCCACAGGTGCTAGGCCGAGGAGGCTCGACTTCCTCCCCGATGGGAATTTGCCCTTGAAAAAGCCGGCAGTTGGGCTTTTTCATAATTCCCCGCGGAAAGCAAGTGCCTGCAGCGCAAAGGAACGGGCAAAATTCAAAGTGCAGTCTAAGGTCACTTACATTACTAAGTTGATGACGTGGGGGTCAGGCCCCACCTCTTTTTTTATGTATATCTATCTAGTAAGGACATAGGTTTTAGTAATAAGACTAAAGCGAAAATCCTACTAGAAAGGAGTTGTTTGTATGCAAGTGGTAAAAGAGTTTAGGGAGTTTGCAATGAAGGGAAGCGTCATTGATATGGGGATCGGTGTTATTATCGGGACGGCATTTGGTAAAATTGTCGATTCTCTTGTAACAGATATTATTATGCCACCCATTGGGCTACTTTTGGGGAGAGTTGATTTCTCGAACCTTTACATTAACTTAACAAATACTCCTTACCGTTCTTTAGCCGAGGCGAAGGAAATGGGAGCGGCAACAATTAACTATGGAATGTTTCTAAACTCGATTCTCCATTTTGGAATTGTTGCCTTTGCGACCTTTTTAACCATTCGGCAAATTAACAGAATTAGACGAACTCCAGGAGCTTCGATTACATCACAACAATGTCGGTACTGCTATTCAACGATACATACAGATGCAACGCGTTGCCCAAACTGTACGTCTACCCTAGTTGAAGTTGAGCAGAAGAGCTATTCGAGTCCTAAAATCACGTTTAAAGCTAGTTAATCTTATTATCAAAGTGAAAAGGGGCATACTAACCTTAATTCCTAGCCGAATATGAGGTGTATAAATAATGACCATAGTACGACTTGGATATGTTGCAATGAGTGTGCATCTTCAGAATGCTTCACCCTCGCAGACAATGACATTTGCACAGTTCCAGAAACTTACAAATCGAGAGGCAGCTGTTGAAAAGCTCGAAAGAATTGCACGTTCGAATATTGATAATTGTCTTAGGCTGTTAAAACACAATGTTGCTCATGATATCCAATTTTTTCGCTTTAGTTCACGAATTGTTCCTCTGGCAAATCACGAGGAGATAGAAGAGTGGAATTATTTGCGTGCTCTACAAGATCCCCTGCTACAGCTTGGTGAATATATTAAGGAAAAACAAATGAGGATTGGTTTTCATCCTGACCACTTTGTGGTGCTGACAACAAGTAAGTCAGATGTACTGAATCAGTCTATAAAAACGTTGAGCATGCATGAAGGATTACTAAGAGGAATGAAAATGGATTCTACGCATAGATGTGTCATTCACGTAGGTGGTGCATATAAAGACAAGGAAAAGGCTCTTGAACAGTTTATTCATAACTGGGGATTCGTCCCACAGAAGATTCAGGACATGATTATCCTAGAAAATGATGATACTACTTTTTCACTATATGATACTCTCTACCTTTGTGAAAAACTTTCAATACCACTTGTATTTGACTACCATCACCACCTTGCAAATCATGAAAAAAGTGATTGGGAAGAAGACTGGCTCAGAGTGATTGATACATGGAGTCCGTCTCCTTTGCCACTTAAAGTCCATATTTCAAGTCCAAGAAGTGACAAAGAATTCCGGGCCCATGCGGATTATATTGATAGTAAGATGTTTATGGAGTTTCTAACAAAGGTAAAAGGAAGTGTGCCTCAAATTGATTGTATGATTGAGGCAAAACAAAAAGATGATGCATTATTTAGGTTAATGGAGGAGCTAAAAGTACAACCCAATATAGAAATAATTGATGGAGCTAGCTTTAAAATTCTCTAAGAAGGACCATTTTTTATCTTTTCGAATGAAAAAACAATGTTTATACTGAAAAAGGAAAACTTTTCTACATTTTTAATTTTGAAAAGAAGAAATGGGGTTTTATATTATGAGGGCTGCTCCTCAAAAAAGAATAAATGAAAAAGCATTAAAGGTATGGAGAATTTCAGCAGCTATCTCATCCATTTTCGGATGGTTTATTTTTGCGGGTGTTTTAGCCTTAACACTAATATTTGACTGGCCTATATGGATTATATGGTCTTTATTAGCATTGATAGTAATAGAATCTGTTGTTTCAATTGTTATTTTACCTAAGATTAGATGGAAACGTTGGCGGTATGAGGTATTGGAACACGAAGTAGACTTGCAATTTGGATTATTTTCAATCAATAGAAGGTTAATCCCTATGGTTCGTGTTCAACATGTTGATACACAGCAAGGTCCAATCCTTAGAAAGTTTAAGTTAGCTACTGTAACCATTTCAACAGCTGCAGGAACACATGAAATTCCTGCCCTTGATGAAGAAGAAGCGGATGAGCTAAGGGACTTTATCTCTAAATTAGCGAGAGTGGTGGATGAAGATGATGTTATCTGAACCCCGTCGTCTCCACCCAGTAGCTGGATTAGTCAACTTCTTAAAACAGTTAAAAGAGATGCTCTTCCCGGTTGTCCTTTTTATTATTTTTGGAGGAAGAGGGGAAGATCCTTTTTGGCAATTACTTTATTTTGTTGGGACTGGTCTATTAATTTTAGGTTTATTGGTTATTGGAATTTTACAGTGGTACCGTTACACTTACCGGATTGAAAGTGACGAACTAAGAATTGAATACGGTATTTTCATTAGAAAGAAAAGATTTATTCCCCTTGAGCGCGTGCAAAGTATTGATATATCGGCTGGTATTATCCAAAGAATGTTTGGTCTTGTGAAACTTCAGGTTGAAACAGCTGGTGGCGGGAAAGCTGCGGAGGCAGTGTTAACGGCTATTACTGTCTCAGAGGCTGAACAGCTTAAAAATGAGCTTTCTAAAAAGCCAAAGGATGATGAAGTAGTAGACGAAGGTGTAAGAGAAAGTGTTGAGATAACAAAAGGGTATCAAATCTCTACAACAGAATTATTAATTGCCGCAGTAACCTCTGGGAGCGTTGGAGTAGTGTTGTCAGCAGTAGGAGCATTAGCTGTTCAAGTTGATGATTTAATTCCCTATGAAACCATCTTTCGTCAGTTTGAAGATTATGTAAGAATAGGTGTCTTTTTTTACGTTATTCTCATTTTTATTGTAGTTTTACTAGCGTGGATCATAGGAACGGTAATAATGGTCTTGAAATATGGTAATTTTACAGTTGCAAAACAGGGAGAAGACTTAATTATTACTAGGGGAATTCTTGAAAAGAGACAATTAACGATTCCTCTTAAACGAATTCAAGCAATCCGGATACAAGAAAGTCTAATCCGTCAGCCTTTAGGTTATGCAACCGTATTTGTAGAAAGTGCTGGTGGTTCCGTAGATAAGAATGAAGGACAATCAACCATGCTATTTCCTTTAGTTAAAAAAGATAAAATAAATACATTGCTAAATAAACTAGTTCGAGATTATACATTGCCACTAGAATTTAATAAGGCTCCAAAGAGATCTATCATTAGGTACCTTATTCGTTCTACATTGCCTGTACTAATTATTATAGTACCAGCAATTCTATTTTTACCTGTATGGAGCTATCTGAGTCTCATGCTAGTACCTTTAGGTATTTTACTTGGATATTGGCGTTATCAAGATGCTGGTTGGACGTATGATGACGATCAACTTCAGCTTCGATTTAGGTTATTTAGTAAAACAACTGTTTTATTAAGAAGATCAAGGATTCAATCTGTAATGAAGAGACAATCGCTGTTTCAATCTAAAAATAAATTAGGATCGTTTATTACTTCCGTTAAATCAGCAATGGGCGGAAAGGATTTTAAAATTGTAGATTTTGAAGAAAGTGATTGTGAAGATATGCTCGAATGGTACACAAAAAGAAGGAGTGAGTAGTCTAAGACTATTCACTCCTTTCTTTATCTATATAAGAGACCAACTAGAACAAGTAAAACGATAATGCCCCATAAAAAGTGTTTCACGGAGAGTTTAGGTAACCTGAAGGACATGGATTTTTTACTTCCGGCATGATGTGAGGTGTAAAATCCCTTCTTTCCTTGTAAAACGATGGGTCCAAGAGCTACACCAGCAATTAGACCAAATAAATGGGCAACCACATTAATATTTGAATTAATAAAAGTCATCACCAAACCAATAACTAGGATGGTTACAACCACCTGTGAGTTAGCATGGTCAATTAAATCTTTTCTGAACATCACCATATACAGGAAGATACCGAATAGCCCAAAAATAGCTCCCGAAGATCCGACGTGAAGATAATCTAGTGGTTCAAGAAAATAAGTTGCTACATTTGCAATGACACCTGTTCCAAAGTAGGTCAAAAGAAATCTTGGCTTACCTAAAATTCGCTCTAATGCAGGGCCGAATAGCACGAGAGAAAAGGAATTAAAAAGCATATGACTAAAGCTGCCATGCATGAAGATTGGGGTTAAGAGGCGCCAATACTCACCTTCGGCTACTAAAAAGTTAAAACCAACCATTTGTTCAAGAAGTGTAGTACTTCCAGGTATGGGTAAAGCTGTGATTAACCATAGAAGGATGTGAATACCTACTAAAGTTGATATAATTGGATAAAATCGCAAAAATGTTTGAAAGTTTTCAGTTCGTGTAAACATAATAACGCTCCTTTTTGTATTAATAATATGGTATCACAGAATACAAAAACGTAGAATAAGTTTGTACAGGTTCTTACAATTTGAACATAGACCGTTGCTTTCCGCTGCAGGCACTTGCTTTCCGCGGGGAGGGATTCGAGCCTCCTCGGCGCTTGCGCCTGTGGGGTCTCGAACTTCCCTCTACTCCCGCAGGAGTCAAGTGCCTTCCGCTCCAATCCACTATTAATATAAATATGGTTTTATTAAAATTAGCACCAACTTATAACCTTGTACTAATACTATGATAAGAAAAAAGATAATAGAAGAGAGGAACCTGATTCGTGATAAAGGGAATAGGGATAGATATTTGTGAGCTAAAAAGAATTGAGAGTATTTTACAAAACCAGCCTAAATTTGTTAACAGAATCTTAACTGATCAGGAAAAATTGTACTTTGAAGAGCTGACTAACAAAAGACAAGTGGAGTTTTTAGCAGGTCGATTTGCTGCCAAGGAAGCTTTTTCAAAAGCAAAAGGAACTGGAATCGGCGCAGACTTAAGTTTTTTAGATATTGAAATACATAAAGATGATAAAGGTAAACCCTTTATAAACAAGCCTCAGAGTATGGGAGAAGTAGCCCATTTATCAATTTCACATAGTAAAGATTATGCGGTTGCTCAAGTAATTATTGAAAGCTCGTCAAGCTAGTCTGCATATTACCACACTTTGTCTCATATATTTCTAATGTGCAGGAGAGACAAGGTGTTAGGGGAGGTTAAAAGGTAGTCCAAAGCCAAACTTTGATAGAAAAAACATATATTAGCTTCACTTTTTTATAAAATTTTAATTTTTTATAAAAAAATTTTTTCTACGACAAGGCTTTATTTTACCTTTATATCATCCATTTCACCTTTCCTCTATATTATCGTCGATATAAGGCAAAGGGGTTGAAGAAATGAAGAAAAAATGGTTAGGATTATTATTTGGGCTTTTCGTTGTATTTGCTCTTGCTGGTTGTGGGGAAAAATCACAAGAGGACGTGGTTGGTGCACTGAATGAGAAGGTAGGTAAGCTTTCGGGGTATAAGGCAGATGCCAAAATGACACTTCAAACAGGAAGCGAGCCACAAGAATATGATGTGCAAATTTGGTACAAACAACCGCACTATTACCGTGTTAATCTAAAAAATGCCCAAAAAGAACAGAGTCAAATGATTCTACGTAACGATGAAGGTGTATTTGTTTTAACGCCAGCATTAAACAAAAGCTTCCGCTTCCAAAGCGATTGGCCGAAAAACAGCAGTCAAGCATATCTTTATGAGTCACTTGTAAAAGATATCTTAGACGATCCAGATGCGAAGTTCACTGCAACAAAAGAGCATTATGTATTTGAAACAAAAACAAACTATAAAAACAATAAGATGTTACCTAAGCAAGAAATTACATTAAATAAAAAGGATTTGGCTCCAATCATGGTTAAGGTTATGGACCCTGACCAAAATGCTTTATTAACAGTAGAGTTTTCAAATGTAGAATTTGATGCAAGCTTTGATGGTGATGCATTTGATATGGAGAAAAATATGACGGGTGCTCAACTTGAAGTTCCAGTTATGGCTGGAGTAAGTGAATCTCCACTAGCAGTTATGTATCCTATGGAAACTCCAGGTGCTGAATTAGTCGAAGAAAAAGAAGTGAAGACTGAAGATGGTACTCGTGTGGTCATGACATTCGGTGGAGAGAAATCATTTACTCTAATTCAAGAAAGATCTCAAGTTTCTCCAGCTGGTACAACTACCTCTATGAGTGGAGAGCCAGTTGACTTAGGCTTCACAGTAGGTGCTCTAACAGAAAATTCAATTTCATGGACATTCCAAGGTGTTGACTTTATGTTAGCATCTGAGAATTTAACACAAGAAGAAATGATTTCAGTTGCACGTTCCGTTCAAGGTCAAGCAATCAAATAATTAAATTTTTGTAAACAGGCTCATACTGAGCCTGTTTCCTTTTCGTAAAAATAAAATAATCTTCATCAAACCATACTCGAAATAGCGCCCTATTGACAACACTTTTGAAACAATCAATAATCTATCTTATAATTAGAACCTCGCTCTTAGGGAATACCAAACTAATCAAGGAAGTGTGTTTCGTGGAAATTTCGTCTTTTTATCGAGATTCATGGGTTGAAATTGATCTCGATTGCATATATAAAAATGTGCGTTCAATGAAACAATTTTTACCAGAAACATCTGGGGTTATGGCGGTAGTAAAAGCCAATGCCTACGGTCATGGAGATGCGATGGTTGCCAGAGTTGCACTAGAGGCTGGAGCAACCTATTTGGCGGTTGCCTTTTTAGATGAAGCCCTTTCTTTACGACAACAAAATATTCAAGCTCCTATATTAGTTTTAGGTGCTGTTCGGCCTGAGGACCTTAAAGTTGCCGCAGAAAACAAAATCACATTAACTGTTTTCCAAGCGGATTGGCTGAAGGAAGCCAGAGAGAGAAGTTCTTTACAAAAACCTGTTTCATTACATTTAAAATTTGATACGGGTATGGGACGTTTAGGAATTAAAGATCAATCAGAGGTTAATGAGCTTCTAACTATGATTGCAGATGATGATTTGTTGCTACTTGACGGTGTATATACACACTTTGCGACAGCTGATGAGGTAGATATTACCTACTTTACCTATCAATATGATCGTTTTATGGAAATGGTTGAATGGCTCCCTTTACGTCCGGGGATTATCCATTGTGGAAATAGCGCAACAGGCTTCCGCTTTCCAGAACAGGTGTTTAATTATGTAAGATTTGGAATCGGTATGTACGGCTTAACACCATCACTAGAGATAAAAAATGACATCCCCTTTAAACTACACGAGGCTTTTTCCTTACAGAGTCGTTTAGTTCATGTGAAAAAAATAAAAAAAGGTGAAAAAATTAGCTATGGGGCAACCTATACTGCACCTTCGGATGAATGGGTAGGAACGGTCCCGGTAGGCTATGCTGATGGCTGGTCCAGGAAGCTTCAAGATTCAGAAGTGTTAGTAGGAGGAAACCGATGTCCAATTATTGGTCGGGTTTGTATGGATCAATTTATGGTAAGGTTACCGTATGAGTTTCCGCGAGGAGAAAAGGTTACTCTTATTGGTGTTCAAGGAGATAACAATATTGGAATCGATGAAGTGGCTGAAAACTTAGATACAATTAACTATGAAGTGCCATGCTTAATTAGTTATCGAGTGCCTCGTATTTTTTTTAGAAATAAGAGTATAATTGAAGTGAGCAATCCTGTTTTAGTAAATAGAGTATAATTTCCATGCATAAGAACATGTTTTATATGACGATAATAGAGAAGGAAATTCTAATTGCACTTTGCATCTTTGAATATTAATGGTATTATTAAAAGTGGAATAGAATAGAATAATTGGTGTGTAGTTATGGTGGAGGTGTATGTTTGTGTCTGAATCCAGCGCAACAACAGAAATTTTAATCCGTTTACCACAAGCATTAGTGAGTGAACTAGACGGGCTAGTAATTCAAGAAAACGGTAACCGTAATGAACTAATCTATCAAGCGACAAAAATGTACCTTCGTGAAAGAAAGAAACGTCAAATTCGTGAATCAATGAGACGTGGGTACATGGAAATGGCAAAAATCAATCTAAACATCGCATCGGAAGCATTTTTAGCTGAATCCGAGGCAGACCACACCGTAGAACGCCTAGTTAGCGGGGGGTAATCACTTGATTGTTAAACGTGGCGACGTTTATTTTGCTGACCTTTCCCCTGTTGTTGGTTCGGAGCAAGGAGGCGTTCGTCCTGTGCTTGTTATCCAAAACGATATAGGGAATCGGTTTAGTCCCACAGTTATTGTCGCAGCTATTACAGCACAAATTCAAAAAGCAAAGCTACCAACTCATGTGGAAATTGATGCTGAACGTTATGGATTCGAGCGCGACTCTGTCATCCTATTAGAACAAGTACGTACAATTGATAAGCAACGCTTAACTGATAAGATCACTCATCTGGATGATGAAATGATGGACAGAGTGGATGAAGCCTTACAGATCAGTTTAGGACTCATCGATTTTTAATATTTTTCTTTTAACAAGAAGTTGCCTAATTGGTAGCTTCTTTTGTTTTTTATGACAGTATAATTTAAACTAATATAAACATTAACAGTGATGGAGGAGTGTTAGTTGGAACAAGCAAACTATTGGGATGTTGTTGGTGAGCTGGCCGAAGTCCTCACACAAGCAAACATTCCATATCAATATATTGAAGCAGCTGCATTGCGTATCCAAGGTGTCAAACTCCCATCAGAAGAGAAGGTAGAACTACTGTTTCAATGGGATTTATTAGAAAGTACATATGAATTATGTAAAAAGTATAGTCCAACTCCGATACAACAATCAGCAAGTGAAGCACGGTTTGAGTTTGTATTTAAGGGTGTTGAGGTAACTCTCACCTGTTACTTTAATACAACGATTAAGACCGACCCGTATCGAATTTCTGTTATGGTAAGTCAAAAAGAGGTTTGGTGCCAATCGCTCTATTCTTATGAATATTCCACTAAGCTGAAATTTGTGAAGCCAATTCGTGAATTTTTACGAGTTAAGCAACAAGAAATGAGTATCGATAATGAAACTGCCTGGAATCAAAACAATTACTTAGCGTTATTAACTCGGTATGGTAATCCAACTGATATTGTAGGGAAAATCAAAGATAATCCTAAATGGCGCCTACATCCTTTCTATAAATATATGAATGATCTTCATGATAAAAACGTCGTTCATTTGATGGGATCAAATGGCATAAAAGGACTAGCAATGGCCTTGTTAGGAGGCAATGTAACCGTTGTTGACTTTTCAAAAGAGAATGAAAGGTTTGCATTGGAACTTGCGGATGCGGCAGATGCTTCACTGAACTATGTAGTGGAAGATGTGTTAAAAGTACATGAAAAACTACCTGCGGAAAATGCAGACATAGTCTTGATGGAGTTAGGTGTTTTACATTACTTTATAGACCTTATTCCGCTTGCTTCAGTTATAAGTAAGTTACTAAAAGCTGGAGGTACCTTTATTCTGCACGAATTCCACCCAGTATCAACTAAGCTTATTACGTCTACTGGTAAAAAGCATAAGGTGACTGGTAATTACTTTGATCCTTCTATAAAGGAAGGAAATGTTGCCTTCACAAAGCACATGCCAACCGAGGAACAATCTAGTTTAACGAAGGTATATCAACGGCAGTGGACATTAGGTGAAATAATTACTTCTTTTGCAGGACAAGGTCTATTCGTAGAGATACTAGAAGAAGAACCAAATCACAAACTTCATGATGTTGGTTTACCTAAAACTTTTACAATTGTAGCTAGAAAAAAAGAATAAATAACATTAGCAAAAGGGATTGTCTATGAGGATAGTCCTTTTTTCTTATTTTCCCCTAGACAAGCATATTATTTGAAATGATAAATAGATGATGGAATAATAGATTTAAGAACATTCATTCTAGTTTGCTCAAAAATAGAAGGGAGAGAATTTAATTATGCAACAGACTGAACCATACCCCAGGAGAAAAGAGGAGATTTACCAATTTATTGAGGAGTTCCAAGCAGATGGATCAAAGACAGCCCAGAGAGTGTTGGTAGAACGGTATAAGAATTTAGTTCAAAAACTTGCAAGAAAATACTCTAAAGGCCGAGAATCACATGAAGATATTTTACAAGTTGGATTAATTGGTTTACTTGGTGCAATCCGCCGCTATGATCGATCATATGGGAAAAGCTTTGAAGCATTTGCGATTCCTACTATTGTAGGTGAGATAAAACGTTTTCTGCGTGATAAAACATGGAGTGTACATGTCCCAAGAAGAATAAAAGAACTAGGACCGAAAATAAAAAAGACTGTTGATGAATTAACCCCACAACTCCGCCGAACACCAAAGGCAAAAGAAATTGCGGATTACTTACAAGTACCTGAAAAAGAAGTTCTTGAAGCTATGGAAATGAGTAAAAGCTATAACGCTCTATCAATGGACCACTCATTAGAGGTGGATTCTGAGGGAAGTGCTGTTACTTTAATGGATGTAGTTGGGAATCCAGAAAAAGGGTATGAAAGAGTCAATCAGCGTTTAGCCCTCAAAAAAGCTCTTCAAGCGCTAGATGAACGTGAATATCACGTCATAACCTACCTATTTCATAATAATATGAACCAAAAAGAAGCCGGTAAAAGGCTTGGCATTTCTCAAATGCATGTATCTCGTATTAGACGTAAAGCATTAAGAAAACTTCGCGAAGAAATTACAACTGCATCTTAAGTCAATTATATCCTCATGGATGAATGATAATCATCTATGGGGATTACTTTATTAGGTGTAAAAATTTCAAGTAACAATGAATCTTTTGGTAGATTTTGATAAAATGATAAGATAATAAAGTATTGATGATGTTTAGGAGGAATATTTCTTGCAGGAAACCTTACATAAAGATGATCTATTGATTAAAACAATTGCAAAAGAGCTCACCATTAAGGAAAAACAAATTAAAAATGTAATTGACTTATTAACAGAAGGTAATACAGTTCCGTTCATCGCCAGGTATCGTAAAGAACAAACAGGTGCATTGGATGAGGTTCAAATTAGGGATATTCAAGAAAAATGGCAATACATGCAAAACCTTGAAACAAGAAAAGAGGAAGTTATACGCCTCATTGAAGAGCAAGGGAAATTGACGGAAGAACTAAAGGGGCAAATTACGAAATCTACAAAATTACAACAAGTAGAAGATTTATACCGCCCTTACAAACAAAAGAGGCGTACAAAAGCAACAGTTGCTAAAGAAAAAGGGCTAGAGCCTCTAGCAGAATGGATGTTCAGCTTTCCGGTTGGTATCCAGATAGAAGAGAAGGCTAAAGAATTTCTTTCTGAAGAAAAAGAAGTGAACTCAGTAGAAGAAGCTATTCAAGGTGCAAAAGATATCATCGCTGAATGGATATCTGATGATGCTAATTACCGTCAGTGGATACGAACAGAAACCTTCAGAAAAGGTAAAATTGTCTCGGTGGCTAAGGATGAAGAAAAAGACGAAAAGAAAGTGTTTGAGATGTACTATGAATATGAGGAACCTATTAGTAAGGTAGTTCCACATCGTGTACTTGCAATGAACCGTGGGGAAAAGGAAGAGGTGCTACGTGTTTCAATTGAACCTCCAGTTGACCTGGTTCTTTCTTACTTACAAAAGCAAATCATAAAAACACAGACTACTACTGTATTAAATCAGGTAATAGAAACCATTGAGGATAGCTATAAGAGGTTAATCCAACCTTCCATTGAACGAGAAATTCGAAAAGAACTCACGGAAAAAGGTGAAGACCGTGCCATACATATTTTCTCAGAGAACCTCCGTAACTTATTATTACAACCGCCATTAAAAGGAAAAATGGTGCTAGGAGTTGACCCGGCCTATCGTACTGGTTGTAAGCTTGCTGCGGTAGATGAGACGGGAAAACTTTTGAAAGTAGATGTGATTTACCCTCACCCTCCTGTAAATAAAAAAGAGGCTGCAAAAGAAAAGTTCAAAGCTTACATTAATGAATTCAATATTGAAATGGTTGCTATAGGAAACGGAACTGCTTCGAGAGAAACAGAACAGTTTGTTGCAGAAACTTTAAAAGAGTTTACACGTGAAATTTTCTACTTAATTGTTAATGAGGCTGGAGCTAGTGTTTACTCTGCTTCTGATTTAGCAAGAGAGGAGTTTCCTAACCTTCAAGTAGAAGAGCGAAGTGCTGTTTCTATTGCAAGACGTCTGCAAGACCCTTTAGCAGAGCTTGTTAAAATTGATCCAAAATCCGTAGGGGTTGGTCAATATCAACATGATGTCTCCCAAAAGAAACTTTCCGATTCATTAACCTTTGTAGTAGAAACGGTAGTAAATAAAGTCGGAGTAAATGTAAATACCGCATCACCGTCGCTATTACAATATGTAGCGGGGCTTTCCAAAGCCGTGGCAACCAATATTGTTAAGCAAAGAGAAGAGAATGGAAAATTTGTTAGTAGAAAAGAGTTAAAAACAATTCCTAGACTTGGAGCAAAGACATACGAGCAGTGTATTGGTTTCTTAAGAATCATGGATGGAGATCAACCTTTAGATCGAACTAGTATTCACCCTGAGAGCTATAAAGATGTTGAAAAGCTTTTAAAAAGGATTGGAGTAACAGTTAAAGACATTGGTAGTGAGCAAGTTAAGGAAGGTATTTCTCAAGTTTCTGTTGAAGAACTAGCTGCGGAGTTAAATATCGGGGAATTAACGTTAAAAGATATCATTGACTCCCTGATCCGTCCGTCCCGAGACCCAAGGGATGAGCTAGCAACGCCTTTACTGAAAAAGGACATCCTTCAGCTTGAAGATCTTAAAAAGGGAATGGAACTAGAAGGGACAGTTCGAAATGTAGTAGATTTCGGAGCATTTGTTGATATCGGTGTGAAACAAGATGGGTTAGTCCATATCTCAAAATTAAGCCCTAACTTCGTAAAGCACCCATTGGATGTGGTTTCAGTGGGGGATGTTGTGAAGGTTTGGATTGATGATGTAGATGCAATCAAAGGTAGAGTTGCACTAACTATGCTTCCGCAATAAACATATAGAAAAAAGAAACACTGCCTATTAAGAGCAGTGTTTCTTTCTATAGAAAAACCAGCATTGATTTAACATTTTAATTTGATATCTATTTTTCTCGTAGTAGGCTCGTTTCATCTGGTTTTTTAACCATGAGGGCATTGTCATACCTCCCTTTATCGGTATAATGGAGTATGGTGTGTTACATAGTGTATGCAATTATAGTTCGTCTCGTTCTCATTATTTTAAAATACTAATTTTAAGTTTTTAGACGAAAAAGGAGGAACATTAATGGAACAACAGGAACTACAGAAACTTGTAGAAACCACATCCATTCAGTGGTTTGGCAAGCCTTTTCGTCACAAAGCAATTTTTAATAGTAGACTACGTACAACAGGCGGTCGTTATGTATTGTACTCTCATGATATTGAATTAAACCCAAAGCATTATGAGGAATATGGTGAACAAGAATTAATCGATATCATTAAACATGAACTTTGCCATTATCACTTACATATTGAAGGAAAAGGGTATAAGCATAGAGACTCAGATTTTAAAGGGCTTTTAGAAAAAGTGAAAGCCCCCAGGTTCTGCACACCCTTAAAATCAATTAAACGAACAAAACGATCAGTACTACATCTATATAAATGCTCAAAGTGCGATCAGGAATACAAAAGAAAAAGAAAAGTAGATACAAATAAATATGTATGTGGAAAGTGCTCAGGGAAATTATTGAAATTATAACTTAAGGTTGACTTTAAAATAGGGTCTATGATAAATTATAAAAGCCGTCGCAAAATAGACGGTTTTTAATATCGATTCAAGAAATGTAAGAATGATATTCTTGACAAGAAAATAACAGCTTCATATAATTAAATGGAGCACAGACAAGCTTTTTTAATTATTCCACAGTAGCTCAGTGGTAGAGCTATCGGCTGTTAACCGATCGGTCGCAGGTTCGAGTCCTGCCTGTGGAGCCATATGGGGAAGTACTCAAGAGGCTGAAGAGGCGCCCCTGCTAAGGGTGTAGGTCGCGTAAGCGGCGCGAGGGTTCAAATCCCTCCTTCTCCGCCATAAAATTCATATTATAATGGCCCATTGGTCAAGCGGTTAAGACACCGCCCTTTCACGGCGGTAACACGGGTTCGAATCCCGTATGGGTCATACAATTAGTGGGAAGTGAGATAATAACCTGTTATCTTACCTCCCACTTCCATTCTCAATTGGAGGATTAGCTCAGCTGGGAGAGCACCTGCCTTACAAGCAGGGGGTCGGCGGTTCGATCCCGTCATCCTCCACCAAGATTTTTTCACGTAGTGAAAATAATCTTCCTTAATCCGCGGAACGAAGAGAAGCGAAAATAACGCTCCTTAAAATCTCGCTAAGCGAAGACAAAAACTTTTAATGGTCCCGTGGTGTAGCGGTTAACATGCCTGCCTGTCACGCAGGAGATCGCCGGTTCGATCCCGGTCGGGACCGCCAAATAATTACTTCTTATTAATGGGCTATAGCCAAGCGGTAAGGCAACGGACTTTGACTCCGTCATGCGTTGGTTCGAATCCAGCTAGCCCAGCCATTTTGTTTAATATAGTAGTGTACGCGGGTGTGGCGGAATTGGCAGACGCGCTAGACTTAGGATCTAGTGTCATTGACGTGGGGGTTCGAGTCCCTTCACCCGCACTTTTACAATTATCTGCGGTCGTGGCGGAATGGCAGACGCGCTAGGTTGAGGGCCTAGTGGGAGTTAATCCCGTGGAGGTTCAAATCCTCTCGGCCGCACCAGAAAAGCTTTAATAAAGTTTTTTTAAAAAAACACTTGCAATTGGTTTTCTAAGATGTTACTATAGAAAAGTCGCTAATTTGATTAAACAAATACAGAGACAACATCTACTAAGTGGCAGTTAATTAATGCGCCCGTAGCTCAATTGGATAGAGCGTCTGACTACGGATCAGAAGGTTATGGGTTCGACTCCTTTCGGGCGCGCCATAAAAATTAACGGGGAGTAGCTCAGCTTGGTAGAGCACTTGGTTTGGGACCAAGGGGTCGCAGGTTCGAATCCTGTCTTCCCGACCAGTTTAATTTTAAATATAATGCGGGTGTAGTTTAATGGTAAAACCTCAGCCTTCCAAGCTGATGTCGTGAGTTCGATTCTCATCACCCGCTCCAATTTACCATTAAGTTCTTTGAAAACTGAACATAACACAAGCGTCAATGTTTGTTTTAAAATTATTTTTAGCTATGAGCTAATCAACTCTATTGGAGAGTTTGATCCTGGCTCAGGACGAACGCTGGCGGCGTGCCTAATACATGCAAGTCGAGCGGTTCTTAGGAAGCTTGCTTCCTAAGAATAGCGGCGGACGGGTGAGTAACACGTGGGCAACCTACCTATAAGACTGGGATAACTTCGGGAAACCGGAGCTAATACCGGATAATATAAGAGATTACATGATCCTTTATTGAAAGATGGCTTCGGCTATCACTTATAGATGGGCCCGCGGCGCATTAGCTAGTTGGTGAGGTAACGGCTCACCAAGGCGACGATGCGTAGCCGACCTGAGAGGGTGATCGGCCACACTGGGACTGAGACACGGCCCAGACTCCTACGGGAGGCAGCAGTAGGGAATCTTCCGCAATGGACGAAAGTCTGACGGAGCAACGCCGCGTGAGTGATGAAGGCCTTCGGGTCGTAAAACTCTGTTGTTAGGGAAGAACAAGTACCGTTCGAATAGGGCGGTACCTTGACGGTACCTAACCAGAAAGCCACGGCTAACTACGTGCCAGCAGCCGCGGTAATACGTAGGTGGCAAGCGTTGTCCGGAATTATTGGGCGTAAAGCGCGCGCAGGTGGTCCTTTAAGTCTGATGTGAAAGCCCACGGCTCAACCGTGGAGGGTCATTGGAAACTGGGGGACTTGAGTACAGAAGAGGAAAGTGGAATTCCACGTGTAGCGGTGAAATGCGTAGAGATGTGGAGGAACACCAGTGGCGAAGGCGACTTTCTGGTCTGTAACTGACACTGAGGCGCGAAAGCGTGGGGAGCGAACAGGATTAGATACCCTGGTAGTCCACGCCGTAAACGATGAGTGCTAAGTGTTAGAGGGTTTCCGCCCTTTAGTGCTGCAGCTAACGCATTAAGCACTCCGCCTGGGGAGTACGGTCGCAAGACTGAAACTCAAAGGAATTGACGGGGGCCCGCACAAGCGGTGGAGCATGTGGTTTAATTCGAAGCAACGCGAAGAACCTTACCAGGTCTTGACATCCCGTGACAACTCTGGAGACAGAGCGTTTCCCTTCGGGGAACACGGTGACAGGTGGTGCATGGTTGTCGTCAGCTCGTGTCGTGAGATGTTGGGTTAAGTCCCGCAACGAGCGCAACCCTTGATCTTAGTTGCCAGCATTCAGTTGGGCACTCTAAGGTGACTGCCGGTGACAAACCGGAGGAAGGTGGGGATGACGTCAAATCATCATGCCCCTTATGACCTGGGCTACACACGTGCTACAATGGATGGTACAAAGGGCTGCAAAACCGCGAGGTTGAGCGAATCCCATAAAACCATTCTCAGTTCGGATTGCAGGCTGCAACTCGCCTGCATGAAGCTGGAATCGCTAGTAATCGCGGATCAGCATGCCGCGGTGAATACGTTCCCGGGCCTTGTACACACCGCCCGTCACACCACGAGAGTTTGTAACACCCGAAGTCGGTGGGGTAACCGTAAGGAGCCAGCCGCCTAAGGTGGGACAGATGATTGGGGTGAAGTCGTAACAAGGTAGCCGTATCGGAAGGTGCGGCTGGATCACCTCCTTTCTAAGGAAACTGAAGTACGCTGTACTTCATAAGAAGACGCTTTGTGTTATGTTCAGTTTTGAGAGAACTATCTCTCAAATTTGTTCTTTGAAAACTAGATAACGTAACAAGACATTCAATGTAAGAAATGTGTAAAGTTCTTTCTTTATAGAAAGAAAACTTTCTAACACAGAAAAACGTAGTTTTTCTTAGGTTAAGTTAGAAAGGGCGCACGGTGGATGCCTTGGCACTAGGAGCCGATGAAGGACGGGACTAACACCGATATGCTTCGGGGAGCTGTAAGTAAGCCCTGATCCGAAGATTTCCGAATGGGGAAACCCACTACTCGTAATGGAGTAGTATCGATACCTGAATACATAGGGTATCAGAAGGCATACCCGGGGAACTGAAACATCTAAGTACCCGGAGGAAGAGAAAGCAAACGCGATTTCCTGAGTAGCGGCGAGCGAAACGGAATATAGCCCAAACCAAGAGGCTTGCCTCTTGGGGTTGTAGGACACTCTATATGGAGTTACAAAGGAACGGGGTAGACGAAGCGATCTGGAAAGATCCGTCGTAGAAGGTAACAACCCTGTAGTCGAAACTTCGTTCCCTCTTGAGTGGATCCTGAGTACGGCGGGACACGAGAAATCCCGTCGGAAGCAGGGAGGACCATCTCCCAAGGCTAAATACTCCCTAGTGACCGATAGTGAACCAGTACCGTGAGGGAAAGGTGAAAAGCACCCCGGAAGGGGAGTGAAAAAGATCCTGAAACCGTGTGCCTACAAGTAGTCAGAGCCCGTTAATGGGTGATGGCGTGCCTTTTGTAGAATGAACCGGCGAGTTACGATCCCGTGCAAGGTTAAGTCGAAGAGACGGAGCCGCAGCGAAAGCGAGTCTGAATAGGGCGCATTAGTACGTGGTCGTAGACCCGAAACCAGGTGATCTACCCATGTCCAGGGTGAAGTTCAGGTAACACTGAATGGAGGCCCGAACCCACGCACGTTGAAAAGTGCGGGGATGAGGTGTGGGTAGCGGAGAAATTCCAATCGAACTTGGAGATAGCTGGTTCTCTCCGAAATAGCTTTAGGGCTAGCCTCATGTGTAAGAATCTTGGAGGTAGAGCACTGATTGGACTAGGGGCCCTCATCGGGTTACCGAATTCAGTCAAACTCCGAATGCCAAAGATTTATCCATGGGAGTCAGACTGCGAGTGATAAGATCCGTAGTCAAGAGGGAAACAGCCCAGACCACCAGCTAAGGTCCCAAAGTATACGTTAAGTGGCAAAGGATGTGGAGTTGCTTAGACAACCAGGATGTTGGCTTAGAAGCAGCCACCATTTAAAGAGTGCGTAATAGCTCACTGGTCGAGTGACTCTGCGCCGAAAATGTAACGGGGCTAAACGTATCACCGAAGCTGTGGATTGTTCTTACGAACAATGGTAGGAGAGCGTTCTAAGTGCAGCGAAGTCAGACCGTAAGGACTGGTGGAGCGCTTAGAAGTGAGAATGCCGGTATGAGTAGCGAAAGACAAGTGAGAATCTTGTCCACCGAATGCCTAAGGTTTCCTGAGGAAGGCTCGTCCGCTCAGGGTAAGTCGGGACCTAAGCCGAGGCTGAAAAGCGTAGGCGATGGACAACAGGTTGAAATTCCTGTACCACCTCCTCACCGTTTGAGCAATGGGGGGACGCAGAAGGATAGGGTAAGCGCGCTGTTGGATATGCGCGTCCAAGCAGTAAGGCTGGAAAGTAGGCAAATCCGCTTTCCATAAGGCTGAGCTGTGATGGCGAGGGAAATAAAGTACCGAAGTTCCTGATTTCACACTGCCAAGAAAAGCCTCTAGCGAGGTGAGAGGTGCCCGTACCGCAAACCGACACAGGTAGGCGAGGAGAGAATCCTAAGGTGATCGAGAGAACTCTCGTTAAGGAACTCGGCAAAATGACCCCGTAACTTCGGGAGAAGGGGTGCTTTTTAGGGTTAATAGCCCAGAAAAGCCGCAGTGAATAGGCCCAGGCGACTGTTTAGCAAAAACACAGGTCTCTGCGAAACCGCAAGGTGAAGTATAGGGGCTGACACCTGCCCGGTGCTGGAAGGTTAAGAGGAGGGGTTATCGCAAGAGAAGCTCTGAATCGAAGCCCCAGTAAACGGCGGCCGTAACTATAACGGTCCTAAGGTAGCGAAATTCCTTGTCGGGTAAGTTCCGACCCGCACGAAAGGTGTAACGATCTGGGCACTGTCTCAACGAGAGACTCGGTGAAATTATAGTACCTGTGAAGATGCAGGTTACCCGCGACAGGACGGAAAGACCCCGTGGAGCTTTACTGCAGCCTGATATTGAATTTTGGTACAGCTTGTACAGGATAGGTAGGAGCCGTAGAAGCCGGAGCGCCAGCTTCGGTGGAGGCATTGGTGGGATACTACCCTGGCTGTATTGAAATTCTAACCCTCATGCGTGATCCGCATGGGAGACAGTGTCAGGTGGGCAGTTTGACTGGGGCGGTCGCCTCCTAAAATGTAACGGAGGCGCCCAAAGGTTCCCTCAGAATGGTTGGAAATCATTCGCAGAGTGTAAAGGCACAAGGGAGCTTGACTGCGAGACCTACAAGTCGAGCAGGGACGAAAGTCGGGCTTAGTGATCCGGTGGTTCCGCATGGAAGGGCCATCGCTCAACGGATAAAAGCTACCCCGGGGATAACAGGCTTATCTCCCCCAAGAGTCCACATCGACGGGGAGGTTTGGCACCTCGATGTCGGCTCATCGCATCCTGGGGCTGTAGTCGGTCCCAAGGGTTGGGCTGTTCGCCCATTAAAGCGGTACGCGAGCTGGGTTCAGAACGTCGTGAGACAGTTCGGTCCCTATCCGTCGTGGGCGTAGGAAATTTGAGAGGAGCTGTCCTTAGTACGAGAGGACCGGGATGGACACACCGCTGGTGTACCAGTTGTTCTGCCAAGGGCATCGCTGGGTAGCTATGTGTGGAAGGGATAAGTGCTGAAAGCATCTAAGCATGAAGCCCCCCTCAAGATGAGATTTCCCATAGCGCAAGCTAGTAAGAACCCTGAAAGATGATCAGGTTGATAGGTCAGAGGTGGAAGCGCGGTGACGTGTGGAGCTGACTGATACTAATCGTTCGAGGACTTAACCACTTTTTCTTTACTTGAATGTCTAACTGTTATCTAGTTTTGAGGGAACAAATTCCCTTAATTATTGTTGGAAACACCAATATAATAATATTTGTCTGGTGACTATGGCGAAGAGGTCACACCCGTTCCCATGCCGAACACGGAAGTTAAGCTCTTCAGCGTCGATGGTAGTTGGGGGTTTCCCCCTGTGAGAGTAGAACGTCGCCAGGCAGGTATTACCTAAATTAATATTTTATTATCGCGGGGTGGAGCAGTCCGGTAGCTCGTCGGGCTCATAACCCGAAGGTCGCAGGTTCAAATCCTGTCCCCGCAACCAATGGTCCCGTGGTGTAGCGGTTAACATGCCTGCCTGTCACGCAGGAGATCGCCGGTTCGATCCCGGTCGGGACCGCCATTTTTTAAAACGTATGCGAAACGGATGGTTTCGTATTTTTGTTTTTTATAGGGTGTTTTATGCTGCTCGGCTAAACTTATATAGAACTTTCGAGATGTTTCTTGAATTAATTTGCTGAGATTGGGATATACTATTAAGGTAAGAGAATAAAACAGAATCATTTATACTATCGCGGGGTGGAGCAGTCCGGTAGCTCGTCGGGCTCATAACCCGAAGGTCGCAGGTTCAAATCCTGTCCCCGCAACCAATTTTACTTATTTGCGAAACAATTTGTTTCGTTTTTTTTTATGCCTTTTTTAGTAATACGAGTAATTCCTTTGGCTAGACGAGAAAAAGGAAAAAACGACGAATAAATCAAGGAAAAGCGCGAGTATTCTAAGAGAAAGACGAGAATATAGCCACTTATCGCGAATAAATTTATTCATCATGAGTTTTAGCCCCCAACCTAGCCTCAAAAATCATTAAACCACCAACACCATTTTGTACTTTTACCCAAAATAAGCTAAACTAGTAATAGTTCAAAGATAAGAACGTAAATTTTTGCTATCAGTTAGGCTCGCAACTGGCGAGTTTTCTTTTTAAATGATCGTTTGGAGTTGAAGCATGTGACGATTTACGATGAATTTGCGTTTATAGATCATATAAAGCCGAATAAAATACATAATCAAGATCTCATTGCGGGCATTGGAGATGATGCAGCACTTGTTGGCTTACCTCGGGATATGGATCAGATTATTTGTTTGGACACAATGGTAGAAGATGTTCACTTTACATCCCAAACAATGTCTCCTAAACAGATTGGCCATAAAGCACTGGCTGTTAATATAAGCGATATTGCAGCAATGGGGGGAACCCCAGCTTATTATTTAGTATCAATTGCTATTCCGAAGACTTGGTCACAGTTAGATGTGGAAGCGATTTATGAGGGAATGAGTAGCTTAAGTGAGACCTACCAGATTGATTTAATTGGTGGTGATACCGTATCCTCACCAGGACCACTAATGGTAAGTGTTACTCTAATAGGGTATATTGAAAAAGGGAAGAAGCTGTTAAGAAGTAATGCGAGACCTGGAGATGTTGTATTTATAACAGGAACAGTTGGTGATTCTGCTGCAGGCTTAGACTTGCTGTTAAAACATGGACGTAACTATCCTTACAACGAAGATGAATCCTATTTAACAGGAAGACATCAACTTCCATCTCCAAGAGTCGAGATTGGACGTCACTTAGCAGTGATTAATCGTGTATCTTTAAATGATATTAGTGATGGTGTCGCTAGTGAAGCAAATGAAATTGCTAAGGCTAGTGATGTAGATATTCATATAGAAGAACAGGCTATTCCTCTTGGCACTCAACTTCAACAATATAATCAACAAAGAGCTATGGATTATGCTTTTTTTGGTGGAGAAGACTTTGAATTAATTGGGACTATGTCACCAGCTGATTGGGAGATATTTCAGAAACAGATGGTAAAACAGAATATACTGGTTACTAATGTTGGTAGAGTTGTTGAAGGAAAAGGCGAAGTATTCCTCTCGAAAAATGGAGAACTAACGCTTCTTGAAAAAAGAGGATATAATCATTTTAAATAAAGCTTACTTAGTAGGGTGAATATGATGAATCAATTTACGTTTAAAACAGATACACCTGAACAAACCTTGGAGTTTGCAGAGAAACTTGGGAGTCTTTTGCAGCCCAAAGATTTAATAACGCTCGAGGGTGATTTAGGGGCAGGAAAGACAACCTTTACAAAAGGGTTAGCAAGGGGTTTAGGGATTACGAGAACAGTTAATAGTCCGACCTTTACGATTATTAAAGAATATAAGGGACGTTTACCTCTCTATCATATGGATGTGTATCGTGTAGAAGATAGCTTTGAAGATCTTGGATTTGATGAATACTTTGAAGGTGACGGTGTCACTGTCGTCGAATGGGCAAAATTAATTGAAGAGCAGTTACCTAAAGAACGTTTAGAGATTAAGCTTTTTCATGAAGGGGATTCAAATCGTAGGGTTGAACTACAACCGATTGGTAAGAGGTATTATGATGTATGTGAGGAGATTTTTTCAAGATGAAAGTATTAGCAATTGATACGTCTAACTATGTGATGGGAATTGCAATTTTGGATGGGGCCGATGTAGTAGGAGAAGTGATTACAAACTTAAAGAAGAATCATTCAATAAGAGTGATGCCAGCCATTCATCAGTTGCTTCAAGAGTGTGATATTAAGCCTAATGAATTAGAAAAGATTGTTGTTGCACATGGGCCAGGGTCGTATACTGGAGTTAGAATTGGTGTTACGATTGCGAAAACCTTGGCATGGTCTTTAAAGATTCCATTAGTTGGTGTATCTAGCCTGGAGGTCCTAGCGGCAAATGGTCATTATTTTCAGGGGAATCTATCACCCATTTTTGATGCTAGAAGAGGTCAAGTGTATACTGGTCTTTATGCATATGAGGAAGGTCAGTTTTTTAGTAAAAAAAATGATCGCATTGTTTTACTCGTAGACTGGTTGAAGGAATTGAAAGAGGAAAATCAGAAAGTTTTATTCTTGGGTAATGACTTAGCGATTCATAAGGAAACGATTCAGGAAGAATTAGAAGACTTAGCTATATTTGCACCCTCGGGCCTGAATAATCCTCGTCCAAGTGAACTTGCAATTCTAGGTGTAACAAGAGAAGAAGAAGAGGATATCCATTCATTTGTTCCTAACTATATTCGAATGGTAGAAGCAGAAACAAATTGGATAGCATCACAAAATAAATAGAAGATTAAAGCAAGATGGAGATCAAAATGGAAACAACTATTAACTTTCGTCCAATGACGATTTACGATATAGATCAAATTCTCGTAATTGAGCATCTAGCCTTTGCAACTCCTTGGAGTCGAGAAGCCTTTTATAATGAATTAATGAACAATCAATTTGCAAAGTATATTGTCATGCTAGATAAAGGAAGAGTCATTGGGTATTGTGGAATGTGGATTGTAGTCGATGAAGCCCATATAACCAATGTGGCTGTTCTTCCACAATATAGAGGTAAAAAGCTTGGGGAGGCCTTAATGCAAAAAGCGATAGAGCTTTCAAAGCAATATGGTGCACTTACAATGACGCTAGAGGTTCGTGTATCAAATGTTGTTGCACAGTCCTTATATAAAAAGTTAGGGTTTCAACCAGGTGGTATTAGAAAGAATTATTATACTGATAATAATGAAGATGCAATAGTTATGTGGGTGAATTTATGAAAACTGAAAACCAAATCATATTAGGTATAGAGACAAGCTGTGATGAAACAGCTGTTGCAGTAATAAAGAATGGAAAAGAGATCATAGCGAATGTCGTTGCATCCCAGATTGAAAGTCATAAGAGGTTTGGTGGGGTTGTTCCTGAGATTGCTTCTAGACATCATGTGGAACAAATGACTATCGTACTTGAAGAAGCTATGAATCAGGCGAACATAGATTTCTCAGATATTGATGCGATTGCTGTAACAGAAGGGCCTGGACTAGTTGGAGCATTGCTGGTTGGGGTAAATGCAGCTAAGGCAATTGCATTTGCACACAATATACCATTAGTAGGAGTGCACCATATCGCAGGTCATATTTATGCAAATCGATTGATTCAAGAGCTTCAATTTCCTTTACTATCATTAGTGGTGTCTGGAGGACATACAGAGCTCGTCTATATGAAGGAGCATGGATCGTTCAAAGTCATCGGTGAAACACGAGACGATGCAGCAGGAGAAGCTTACGATAAGGTGGCTCGAACTCTAAATCTACCTTATCCAGGTGGACCACATATCGACCGACTTGCTCAAGAAGGGAATCCTACTATTGATCTTCCGCGTGCTTGGCTAGAAGAGGGATCCTATGATTTTAGCTTTAGTGGATTAAAATCAAGTGTAATTAATACTCTACATAACGCAGAACAACGTGGAGAGACTATTGATCCAAAGGACTTAGCTGCGAGTTTTCAGGCAAGTGTAATTGACGTGTTAGTTAAGAAAACAGTCAAGGCAGCAAAGGAGTACGATGTTAAACAAGTTTTGCTTGCTGGTGGAGTTGCTGCTAATAAAGGGTTACGTCAGACTTTAGAAAAAGCATTTGTAGATTTAGACGGCATTGAGCTTGTTATACCACCACTTTCACTTTGTACTGATAATGCTGCCATGATAGCAGCAGCAGGAAGTATCCTCTATGATAAAGGAATACGTTCAGATTATGCTTTAAACGCTAATCCTGGACTAGATTTAGAGTTACATGGATAACAAAGAAGCTTGGATTTTAGAAATCCAAGCATTTTTTATTCTCTATTCGTCAAAGAATGTTGTTTTAGATATAGAAGTTAAGAGTGAATTGGAGCGAAAGGTACTTGACTCCTGCAGGAAGTGAGGAAAGGTCGAGACCCCACAGGCGGAACGCCGAGGAGGCTCGACTTCCTCCCCGCGGAAAGCAAGTGCCTGCAGCGTAAAGGAACGGTCTATGTTGAAATTCAGAAAAACTTTATTAGTTATTAACAGGGTTATCAACAGTTTTGTGTATAACATCCATAATCCCACTAAAATCAAATCATTCATTATGGATAAAATTGTGGGTAACTTACATCTTTTCTGTGGATAATGTGGATAAGTACGTTGATAACCTTATATTACAGGATAGAAATGTGAATAATGATGTGGAAAATAAAAATCAGTGGAGGTTATCCACTGATTTCATGTAAAGTTTCCCATTCAGCCATTAATAACTCTAGTTTAGAGTTTGCCTTCGCTGTTTCTTCATTTAATGCTTGTACTCTTTCATGGTCTTGGTAAACTTCAGGATGACATAGTAATTGGTCATTTTCTTCGATTTTACTTTCTAGTTCAGATATTTCAACTTCTATTTCTTCAATTCTTCTTTTTCGTTGACGCTCTAGTTTTTTGGCTTCTTTTTCTTGTTCATAAGAGAGCTTTTCTGTCTTATCTTCTACTTTTTTCTGTGGAACATGCTTTTTCTCAAGAGCCTCTAGTTCAATCATCTCTGCTTTCTTTTCAACATAATAGTCATAATCACCAAGGTATTCTGTAAGAGAAGATGTGGATAATTCAAATATTTTTGTTGCAATTCGATTGATGAAATAACGGTCATGTGAAACAAAAAGAATTGTACCGGGATAATCTACTAACGCGTTTTCTAGTACTTCTTTGCTATCTAAATCTAAATGGTTAGTAGGCTCATCGAGTATTAAGAAATTAGCTTTTTGCATCATTAGCTTAGCTAATGCCAGACGTGCTTTTTCACCACCACTTAGTGTGGAAACAGTTTTTAACACATCGTCCCCTGAAAATAGGAAGTTCCCTAGCACCGTTCGAATATCTTTTTCATTTTTTAAAGGGTACTCATCCCATAGTTCATTGAGTACTCGTTTATTTGAAGTTAGGTTCGCCTGTTCTTGATCATAATACCCAATGGAGACATTTGAGCCAAATAGAAAATGTCCGTCAACAGGTGTGAGTCTTTTTATTATAGCTTTTAATAATGTTGATTTCCCAATCCCGTTGGGTCCAACTAACGCTATACTATCAGTGCGACTAATTGAAAATGATATATTCCTAATCGTAGGTTCCGAACCTGGGTATGCAATGGATAGACCTGATCCTTTTAAAACATCATTTCCACTTTGTCTTTCAATGTCAAATTGAAAGGAAGCTGATTTTTCATCTCCAAGAGGGGAAGACATCATATCCATTCTTTCAAGTTGTTTTCTGCGGCTCTGTGCTCTTTTGGTTGTGGATGCACGAGCTAGGTTTTTTTGAATAAAGTCTTTTAGTTTAGCAACTTCATCTTGCTGCTTTTCATATCGTTTAAGCTCAAGCTCGTAGTTCTCAGCTTTTAGCTTTAAATAATGGCTATAATTACCAGTAAACTTACTTGAAGTTGTTCTTGAGATTTCATAGACCTGATTTACAACCTTATCTAGGAAATAGCGGTCATGGGATACAATGAGAATGGCACCTGAATAACCTTGCAAGTATTGCTCAAGCCATGTTAACGTAGCAATATCTAAATGGTTCGTAGGCTCATCCAATATTAATAAATCAGGTTTCGTTAATAATAGTTTACATAATGCTAAGCGAGTCTTTTGGCCACCACTTAAGGATGAGATCGATGTATTGTAATCAAAATCCGAGAAGTTAAATCCATGTAAAATAGATCTAATATCTGATTCGTATTGGTAGCCACCCTGCTCTTTAAAGTTAATTTGCAATTGGTCATATTCAGCCAATAATCTTTGATAGCTAGCTTCATTTTGGATGATATTGGGATCACCCATTTTCTGTTCTAGTTCTCTTAAGTCAGCTTCTAGTTTTTTTAATGGTGCAAAGACAGTCAACATCTCATTCCAGATTGACAGACTTGATTCAAGGCCTGTATCCTGCGCTAGGTAGTTGATTGAAAGATTTTTGGGCTTAATTATTTCTCCACCATCATGGGACATTTGCCCGGAAATAATTTTTAATAGTGTAGATTTACCCGCACCATTTCTCCCTACTAGGGCAATTCTATCTCTCGATTGTACTTCTAGTTTTATATTCGATAAAATAAGATCAGCACCAAAGTATTTTTTTAGCTGATTTACTTGTAATAAAATCATGTTCATTCACCTCTTAGTATAAGCTAAGTGTATCTTATCCTAGCTTGAGAGAGCAACTTATTATACAGTGAAGCGCAATACTAAAAATACCCAAAATCAAAATGTGTCAAAATTTTGAACAGACTCTTTCCTTTACTGATATGGATTTATTAGGTGTAAAAAAGAAAGTGAAATAAATCACAGAACTTCATAAGACAGACGGTGTAAAATAGTGTATAGTCTACTATGGGAGGAGATTTATATGTCGTCTTTCACTCATTTTAATGATCAAGGTCGTGCCAAAATGGTAGACATTACAGATAAAACGAGTACCATTCGGACTGCAATTGCGAGGTCGAGTGTTCAAGTAAATAAAGAGATTTATCAAAGAATTACCCAAAATGAAATCGAAAAGGGTGATGTGCTAGCCGTTGCCCAAGTGGCGGGAATCATGGCTGCCAAAAAAACATCTGATATTATTCCAATGTGTCATCCACTTGCATTAAAAGGGGTAGATATTTCATTTGATTGGAAGAATGAAGATGAAGAGTATAATCTACTTATACGTGTTGAAGTTAAGACAAAGGGAAGTACCGGAGTTGAGATGGAGGCTCTAACTGCTGCATCTGCAACAGCCTTAACTGTATATGACATGTGTAAAGCAGTCGATAAAGGGATGATCATCGGCCCGACTTTTTTAGTTGAAAAAACAGGTGGTAAAAACGGAGACTTTAAAAGAGATGAAAGCCTTCGTTAGATGGTTTGAATGTGGGGGATGAAAGTTGAATATAGATCAATCAAAAATACCACAAGCAACTGCTAAAAGATTACCGTTATATTATAGATTCTTAAAGAACCTGCATGCCTCAGGAAAGTTAAGAGTTTCCTCTGCAGAATTGAGTGAGGCAGTAAAAGTGGATTCAGCAACAATTCGCCGAGACTTTTCCTATTTTGGAGCGTTGGGAAAAAAAGGATATGGATACAATGTTAATTATCTGTTATCCTTTTTCAGAAAAACGTTAGATCAAGATGAATTAACTGCAGTAACGTTAATTGGAGTAGGTAACTTAGGAACTGCATTTTTACACTATAACTTCTCTAAAAACAATAACACTAAAATTGAATTAGCTTTTGATATAGATCAATCAAAAATCGGAACAGAGGTCGGTGGCGTTTCAGTCTATCATTTAGATGAACTAGAAGAACGTTTACCTGAAAATGTAACGGTTGCTATATTAACGGTACCTGTAGGGGCAGCACAACCGATTACAGACCGTTTAATAGAAAAAGGGATAAAGGGAATATTGAACTTTACTCCTGCTCGAATCAATGTTCCTGAGCACATAAGGGTACATCATATTGACTTAGCAGTAGAATTACAATCACTCGTATACTTTTTAAAACATTATCCAAGTGAATAAATAATAATTCCCTTAAAAGGAGGTGAAGGATATGCCGAATATTGGAATTGGAAGCCTTCTACTGATCGTGTTTGTAGCACTATTAATTTTTGGACCTAGAAAATTGCCTGAGCTTGGAAAAGCAGCGGGTAATACACTTCGTGAATTTAAAAACGCAACAAAAGGTTTAGCTGATGATGAAGACGAGGACAAAAAGAAAAACGAAGAACTAAAATAATTTTTGACTCTATGCTTTAGTTGTGGTTAGGATGATTCATTATGACAGAAAAAGAAATGTCCGTATATGACCATATAGGTGAGCTTCGAAAACGACTGATTTATATAGTCGTTTTCTTTTTCCTGGCTATGGTTGGTGGCTTTTTCCTAGCAGAACCGATTATTGTATATTTACAACAAGCGGATGAAGCGAAGGAATTGACGATGAACTCGTTTCGCCCTACGGACCCGATTAAAATATATATGCAATTTGCTTTTATAATCGCATTTGTAATTACTTCACCTATTATCTTATATCAACTATGGGCTTTCATTAGTCCTGGACTTTACGAAAAAGAAAGAAAAGTAACGTTGAGTTATATTCCCATTTCAGTTTTCCTATTTCTAGTTGGTGTATCTTTCTCTTACTTTATTCTTTTTCCGTTTGTTTTCGACTTTATGGGAAGACTTGCAGATCGGTTAGACATTAATCAAGTAATTGGAATTAATGAATACTTTCAATTCCTTTTCCAATTAACTCTTCCATTTGGAATTCTTTTTCAAATGCCGGTTGTTATCATGTTTTTAACTAGGTTGGGAATTGTAACTCCAATGTTTTTGGTGAAAGTACGTAAGTATGCGTATTTTGTCCTTCTCGTTATTGGTGCATTTATAACCCCACCTGAATTGCTGTCACATATGATGGTAACTGTTCCGCTGTTTGGACTTTATGAAATCAGTATTCTTGTATCTAAAGGTGCATACCGGAAAGCGAAAAAAGCAGAGATGCTCCTGCAAAATGAACAAAAATAAACCTCCCGTTCTGGGAGGTTTATTTGTTTTTAAGCTTTTTGATTTTATTATTTAAGGAAAACATTCGAATAGCTACACCAAAGTCAAAAGTTGCTACAGCGATTAAAAGAATGGTTCCAAAATTCCAGATTGTATCTTCAACACTTTCAACGGCTAAGTACGTGAATAGTACTCCCATAAGTGTATACATAATGCCCATGAAAAAGGGTGATGTTCGACGCATTGTAAGTCCTCCAGTGAAGTTCCGTTAACCTTATAATAAGAAAGATATGAAAGATTGCATTTTTTCGGCTTCTTTCATAAACCTTTCAATATCCTCTGCAAAAATAGTTTGCACGACTACGACAAGTGTATTCATAGCTACATGAGCGAATATAGGTACCAGTAAACGTCCTGTTTTTACATAAAGAAATGCAAAGGTAAAGCCCATAGCAGAATATAATAACAAGTGCTCCGGTTCCATATGAACAAGTGCAAAGATGACTGAGCTTAGGAAAGCAGAAATCCAAAAATTGAATTTTCGATAAAACGATCCAAAGATAATTTTTCTAAAGATAATTTCTTCAAGAATAGGTCCTATAATAGAAGTAACGATAATCAGTAAAGGTGTGGTCTTTATCAGTTGGATAATTTGTTGAGTATTCTCTGAGCCAGGTTCAATACCGAGCAGGTTTATTTCAATACTCGCTGCGATACCTTGCGCAAACATGGCTAAAAATACCCCACCAACAGCCCAGCCTACTGCACTTACTCCTGAAGAACGCTGATCAGATAAGTGTCTGTCCTTTATATCTTGTCGTAAAATATATGAAATAATTAATAATGCCAGAAAGAAGCTAACAATTAGCCAATAGGTTGACGCAAGAGTGAATGCAGTATCATACTCTTCTCCACCGACCCCAAAATATAATAAAATCGGTATTCCGATAATCCCAGAAAGTTGCATTAATATATAAGTCAAAATGACATACCAATATCGTTTTTCCAAATGTAAGGTCTCCTTTTAGTTACTATGAATTAAAAATACAATAGTATTTTACCATATAATACTCCACCACTCTTACTATTATGATTTTAGTCTAAATAGATAAAGGTGATAAAGAAGAAATAGATATATTTATTTACTATTTTTAGTTTAGAATTCCGTTGGTGTGACATAATCTAGAAGGGTGTGGAAATTTTTGCTGAGTATTAAAATTTTTTTACCTAAATACTTGCAAAAAAAATAGAGATTATTTAATATAATAATTGTGTTAGCACTCAAGGATAGTGAGTGCTAATAAAAATTTAAAAAACAATTAAAAGATAATTTGAGGAGGTTGTTTCACTTGTTAAGACCATTAGGTGATCGTGTTGTAATTGAACTTGTACAATCTGAAGAAAAAACAGCAAGTGGTATTGTATTACCAGATTCTGCTAAGGAAAAGCCGCAAGAAGGCAAGATTATTGCTGTTGGAACAGGTCGTGTATTAGAAAATGGTGAGCGCGTGGCTCTTGAGGTTTCTGTAGACGATCGCATTATCTTCTCAAAATATGCTGGTACTGAAGTTAAATACGAAGGTGCTGAATACTTAATTTTACGTGAAAGTGATATCTTAGCTATTCTTGGCTAATCGAATTCATACTTAATAAAAATAATTACAATATCTTGAGGAGGGTACATACAAATGGCTAAAGAAATTAAATTTAGTGAAGATGCTCGTCGCTCTATGCTTCGTGGTGTAGATGCACTAGCTAATGCTGTTAAAGTAACATTAGGACCAAAAGGACGTAACGTGGTTCTTGAAAAGAAATATGGTTCGCCACTTATTACTAATGATGGTGTAACAATTGCAAAAGAAATCGAGTTAGAAGATGCATTCGAAAACATGGGTGCTAAATTAGTAGCTGAAGTTGCTAGCAAAACAAATGAAATTGCTGGTGACGGTACAACAACTGCTACAGTTCTTGCTCAAGCAATGATCCGTGAAGGTCTTAAAAACGTAACTGCTGGTGCTAACCCAATGGGAATCCGTAAAGGGATTGAAAAAGCAACTAAGGTTGCTGTTGAAGAGTTACAAGCGATTTCTAAACCAATCGAAGGTAAAGCTTCTATCGCTCAAGTAGCATCTATTTCTGCAGCTGACGAAGAAGTAGGTCAATTAATTGCTGAAGCTATGGAGCGCGTTGGTAACGATGGTGTTATCACTATTGAAGAATCTAAAGGATTCTCTACTGAGCTTGAAGTAGTAGAAGGTATGCAGTTTGACCGTGGATATGCTTCTCCATACATGGTAACTGATTCTGATAAAATGGAAGCTGTTTTAGACAATCCATATATCTTAATCACTGACAAAAAGATTGCTAGCATTCAAGAAATCTTACCTGTACTAGAGCAAGTTGTTCAACAAGGTAAGCCACTATTATTAGTAGCTGAAGACGTTGAAGGTGAAGCTCTAGCAACTCTAGTTGTGAATAAGCTTCGTGGAACATTCAATGCAGTTGCTGTTAAAGCTCCTGGATTTGGTGACCGTCGTAAAGCAATGCTAGAAGACATCGCTACTCTAACTGGTGCTGAAGTAATTACTGAAGATTTAGGTTTAGATCTTAAGTCTGCTAACATCACTCAATTAGGTCGTGCTTCTAAAATCGTAGTAACTAAAGAAAACACTACAATCGTTGAAGGTGCAGGAGATTCTGCTAAAATTGCAGCTCGTGTTAACCAAATTCGTGTTCAATTAGAAGAAACTACTTCTGAATTTGACAAAGAAAAATTACAAGAGCGTCTTGCTAAATTAGCAGGTGGTGTTGCTGTCATTAAAGTTGGTGCTGCAACTGAAACTGAATTAAAAGAGCGCAAACTTCGTATTGAAGATGCTCTAAACTCTACTCGTGCTGCAGTAGAAGAAGGTATCGTTTCTGGTGGTGGTACTGCATTAGTGAACGTATACAACAAAGTTGCTGAAATCACTGCTGAAGGTGACGAGCAAACTGGTATCAATATCGTTCTACGTGCACTTGAGGAGCCAGTACGTCAAATTGCACACAACGCTGGTCTTGAAGGATCTGTAGTTGTTGAGCGTCTAAAACATGAAGAAATCGGTGTTGGTTTCAACGCTGCAACTGGAAAATGGGTAAACATGATCGAAGCGGGTATCGTTGACCCAACTAAAGTTACTCGTTCAGCACTTCAAAACGCTGCATCTGTTTCAGCTATGTTCTTAACAACTGAAGCTGTAGTAGCCGATCTTCCAGAAGAAAAAGGTTCTGCTATGATGCCAGGTATGGACGGCATGGGCGGAATGGGCGGCATGATGTAATAAACAACTCCAACCCTTGATAGGGCTGGTTCTGTTAGTAAGTTATGAATGGTTTGCTAACAAATTGTTAACACAATAATTTTAAGAGGCTTCTTAATTAGTTGAAGAAACTAATGGGAAGCCTCTTTTTATATTTATGTGATCTGTTGTTAGCTTGATACGTAAGTAGTGCATGTATGTGATAAAAGTCTCATCTTAAATAAAACTTTTATGATAAAGTTATATATCATTTGATACTTTTTTACTATAATAGAAACAGACATTCACTGATTTAGTAGTAATGAAAATCTGCAAATGTCTGAAATGAAGCGAACAGTAAACTGCTTAGAGGAGGCAACTTATGAAATTCACCGTAGCAAAGAAATTATATCTTGGTTTTGCTTTTGTCCTAATCTTAATGGGGGGACTCGGCTGGATAGCCATAGATAAAATGGCAGTGATCAATAGTAAAACAACAGAGATTGAACTAAACTGGCTTCCATCCGTACATTATATAGGAGAGATTGCCTCTTTAACGGAAAGTGTACATGCATTGGAGGCAAAGCACATTATTGCAACGAGTACTCCAAAAAAGAGTGAATATGAAGCAGAAATTAATAAAAGATTAGTTAGTCTTCAGGAGATATTTGTAGAATATGAAAAGTTAATTTCCGTCGAGTATGAAAGAAGTACTTTTACGATGTTTTTACAATCGTGGGATGATTACATAGCGATTCAAGAAAAAGTATTAGAAGCAAGTAGAACAAATAATTCAACTCGAGGTGGAGCTCTAACTCTCCAAGCTGAGCAAAAATTTGAAGAAATGCAAGGATACTTAACTAAATTGGATGAGATTAATTATGATGGTGCTATAAGTGCTAGTCATGAGGCTGATGAATTATATGCTAATGGTACAAGAGATACCATTACTTTATTAATTGTAGCGCTTATTTTTGGAATTGCGATTGCATTCATAATAAGCCGTCTAATCTCAAAACCTGTACAGTCAATGGCAGTACTCGCTGAACAAATCTCAAAAGGAGACTTAACAGCAGATGAATTGCGTGTGAAAAATCGTGATGAAATTGGTGATTTAGCTAAGTCATTTAACTTGATGGCTTCAAACCTTCGTACTTTAATTCAACAGGTAGGTACAACTGCTGAACAAGTAGCTGCATCTGCTGAAGAATTAACTGCAAGTGCTGAACAAACAGGCCATGCAACAGAACAAGTTGCGACAACGATGCAGAGTGTTGCAGCAGGTGTAGACAAACAGGTTCATAGTATAGAAGAATCTTCACAAACCATTAATGAAATGTCAGCTGGTATTCAGCAAATAGCAAGTAGTTCACAAAATGTTTTAAATACTGCCATGGCTACGTCAGATAAAGCTGCTGAAGGTGGAAAGGTAATTCATACAGCAGTTGAGCAAATGAACTCGATTAACACAACAGTACTTGGACTTGGGAATGTAGTTACAGATTTAGGTGCTCGTTCTTCTGAAATTGGTAAGATCATTGAAGTTATAACAGGAATAGCTGAACAAACAAATTTATTAGCTTTAAATGCAGCAATTGAGGCTGCTAGAGCTGGGGAACATGGCAAAGGATTTGCGGTTGTAGCAGATGAAGTTAGAAAGTTAGCAGAGCAGTCCTCTCAGTCAGCTCAGCAAATCTCACAACTTATTTCGATGATTCAAGGTGAAACAACTAAGGCTGTTCAGTCAATGGAAGTAGCCACAAAAGAAGTTCAAGAAGGTATTGGTGCAGTTAACACGGCTGGAGCATCTTTTGAACATATTCAAACATCTGTTAATGAAGTAAATGTTCAAATTCAAGAAGTATCTTCAGCTGTACAGCAAATGGCAGCTGGAACTGAACAAATGGTACACTCTATGAAACTAATTACTCAGATTGCAGAAGGTTCAGCTTCAGGTACACAAGAGGTTTCAGCGGCAACTGAGGAACAGTTGGCATCAATGGAGGAAATAACTTCATCAGCGAGTTCTCTATCGGAAATTGCCGAAGAATTACAAACGTTAATTAGTAGATTCAAAGTATAACAATTAGTAGATACTAAAAAGTCATTGGATAGTTCCAGTGACTTTTTTATGTTAATTAAGTAAAAGACTTCACTATTTTTATATTAACTCAATCAAAATGAGCACCACTAGCACTTTCCGTATTTTTATTTGATTTTAAGTTGCTATGTTAAAGCGATTTATGATAATTTATATTATAATAAAATCTATATGTAAAAATCGATGAAGAGGAAAGTAGTTTTTGCTGAAATCCATAGCGAGTCAGGGATAGTGAGAGCCTGACGAGGGAAGCATAAATGAAGAACACCTTTGAGATCTAACCGAACGGGTTACCTAGTAGGCTTAGACGTTGCCCTACGTTAAAAGGGAAAGCATTTAGTTGCTTTAAGTTGGCCATTTTAATGGCAATTTGGGTGGTACCGCGGAATCCTGTCTTTCGTCCCTTTTTTTATAGGGATTGGAAGGCTTTTTTATTTGCACAAATCATTTTTCTTAATTGGAGGTAAGGGTTAGTTATGATCAAAGCAGAAATTAAAGAACTTTTTAGAAACCAGGAAAAATTTATCGATCAAAAGGTACAGATTTCCGGTTGGATTCGAACACTTCGTGATTCTAAATCAATTGGATTTATGGAAATCAACGATGGTACCTTCTTCAAAAGTGTACAAGTTGTTTTTGAAGATAATCTTGAAAATTTTAAGGATGTTACAAAATTATCAATTAGTTCTTCAGTTACGATTGAGGGTCAATTTATTTCAACACCTGAAATGAAACAACCTTTTGAAATTAAAGCAGAAAAAATCATTATTGAAGGCCATTCAACTTCTGACTTTCCACTTCAAAAGAAGAGACATACGTTAGAATATTTAAGAACAATTGCTCACTTACGTCCAAGAGCAAATACGTTTGCAGCAGTCTTTAGAGTAAGGTCTTTAGCATCATATGCACTACATAAATTCTTCCAAGAAAAAGGGTTCGTATATGTACATACACCAATTATTACTGGAAGTGATACAGAGGGTGCAGGTGAAATGTTCAAAGTATCTTCTCTTGATTTTGATAACCTCCCTAAGACAGATGAAGGAAAAGTGGATCTGAACCAAGATTTCTTTAATAAAGAAACCAACCTAACTGTTAGTGGGCAACTAAACGCAGAGGCATTTGCTTTGGCATTCCGCAACGTGTATACGTTTGGTCCAACGTTTAGAGCCGAAAATTCTAACACAGCACGTCATGCGGCTGAGTTTTGGATGGTAGAGCCCGAGGTAGCATTTGCTGAACTTGCTGATATTATGGAGTTGGGTGAAGAAATGGTCAAGTATGTTATAGGTTATGTACTTGAAGAAGCAAAAGAAGAAATGGAGTTCTTTAATTCCTTTATTGATAAGACGTTACTTGAAAGAATGGAACAAGTTGTATCAGCAGACTTCGGTAAGGTTACTTATACGGAGGCAATTGAGTTATTAAAAAATTCTGGAGAGAAATTTGATTATCCAGTTGAATGGGGTATAGATTTACAAACGGAACATGAGCGTTACATTTGTGAGCAAATCTACAAACGACCAGTATACGTAACAGACTATCCTAAAGACATCAAAGCTTTTTATATGAGAGCAAATGATGATGGTAAAACTGTAGCTGCTACAGACTTATTAGTGCCTGGAATTGGTGAGTTAATTGGTGGAAGTCAACGTGAAGAAAGAGAAGAAGTTCTTGCCGAGAGAATAACAGAATTGGGAATGTCAGTAGAAGACTACTGGTGGTACCTAGAATTAAGAAGATTTGGTGGAACGAAACATTCCGGTTATGGAATTGGTTTTGAACGTCTATTGATGTTTATTACAGGTATGAAAAATATACGTGACGTTATTCCATTCCCACGTACAACTGGAAGCGCAGAATTTTAATCGATTACGTAGTTATGGGTGAAGAGTGACATCTTCACCCTTTTTTGATTCGACAAATGCCACGTACTTGTCGAATCTTTTCTTAATAACTTGTATTCTTAAGCAGTCGATGGGTGAGTAGAGTTTGATGAAATTTTATAAGAAAGGGTACCACAACCACTATTTTAAAGTCGGTCATCTTCCCATAATTTGTAATAATACTCTATTTCGCTCTCCATTTGTTCCGTGATAATTTCTGAATCTTTTTCTTGGATAATTAGTAGTAGGTTTTCTTGCATAGTTCCTCCTTTGGGCAAATAATAAACTGCCTTGATAATGAACCTCATTTTATCAAAAACAAATAGAACAATTAACCTATACTATTTGACGAATTTAGAGCAATTCTGACTTATATCACCATCATTAAACCAAATTGACTTTTTAAAATGTAGAATGATTAGAGGATTTAATAGAAAGGAAGAAATTTTGTCGATATATTTTATAGGGGGAAGCCACAATGAATACTAGGGAAGATAAGTGTACCCATAAAAAAGAGGCTTCTCAAAAAAATGGGAAGCCTCTTGTTACTATTATTTTATATATCTTTTTCCCCACCAAGCGCTTCTGGAATCATTTTAAATCCTTCAATAATCGTATCCTCTTCAACCTCTAGCATTAGGTACAGTTTGCCGTTGAATTGAATTTGTTTGACATAACGTAAATCTGGAGGGCTAATCGAGATATTAGCGATCTTTGTATTGATTTTTATTGATTTTGAATTGAATTTTGGCAGGACGCTATTTGCTTTTATCTCGTATTTTTCATCATTGATTATTTTCTGGAAAGCTGTTTCTACCTTTTCTGTACTGATATCTTCAATACCGCTCATCTTTAAAACACGTTCTACATCCTTTGTGTCTAATCTTGGTTGGTCTTCCTCTTCGTTTTCAACAATCATACGATTGATCTCTTCATACACATTGGAGAGAGTAGAAGTACTTAATTGGTCACCAGTAACGTCTTTAATAATTTCTTCAAAGACAATCTTATCATCTTGTGCAGTCATTGTTTCTTCACCATTTAAAACTTCCTCAATAAATCGATGATCAGGCTCATGTACTTTTCCGGAAGAATAAAGTACATGATTTATATCTGCTGCATTGTCGTTAAAACAAGGAAATAGAAAACCAGCAATTGGGGCGTTAAGGTTAATTATTGGATCCACAACAAAGTTGTATTTGAACTCTCTTTCTACATAATCAAAAAGCAGTTCTTTTTTTGGCTCTTGTGTATTATTTATACTGCACAATATAAAAGGATGAGAGTAAACCATATCTCGTTCACTTTCCTCAGATTCCTCACTCCGTCGCTTCGTTGGTTTTCTGTATTCACCACGAATAAATGTGATAACGATATCATTTTCATATTGTCGGCTTAAAAGAATCTTGCTAACAATTTCAAGCATATATTCTTTCCAGTCATCTACTTCACTGCTAAGTAGCCCTTGGTGTAGGATAAGTTGACTATTGTTCTCGGCATCTCTTCTGAACTTAAGTTCAAATAGCTTTTCATCTAAATTACCACCAAGCATTTTTTTAAAGTTATTCAAAAACAACTCCTGTTGATCTTGATCAAGCATTTCAAACGGTTGATTCTGGTGATGATATATGTCACTAGATTCCTTCATAATATAGACGTTAAAAATACTAGATATTTTTAGTAAATCATTATCTTTTTTAAATTGTTTGCGAATATTTGCTATATCTTTTTTGTTCATGCTACCTACAGCTCCTAAGTTGCCCTGATTTGTATAGTAGGAGGTGGCTAATTGTAACACCTCTTGAGTTTGAGCATCATTTATTTTAACATAAATTGTTGAATATAGTAGTTTGGGAATAATTTAATATGGAAAAGCAAAACAACTATTACTTTTTAATAGAGGGGGCGAATCATGAACGAGAGGGAGGTTATTCATTCCTTTTTTAATCATAGAATTGGTATTCTAGCAACCATGCATCATAAAGAAAAGGTGATGTCACCCTTGTTAGAAGACCAACTTGGAATAAAAGTAAATGTACCAAACAATGTTAATACAGATCAGTTTGGTACATTTACCCGAGAAATTGAAAGAATGGGAGACCAATTAGAAGCTGCTAAACATAAGGCTGAGTATGCCATGAGTTTAACAGGTGAGACACTTGCCATTTCTAGTGAAGGAATTTTTGGCCCACACCCATTTCTTCCATGGGTTCCTTATAATCGTGAAATTGTATTTTTAACGGATAAAGAAAATGAGTTTGAGATCTTTGGTGAAGCAATAACTACGGATACAAATTATAAGCATATGAAAATAGAAAAGACCCAAGAAGCTCTTGAGTTTTGTGAGACAGTTGGGTTTCCTGAGCATGCCGTCATTGTAAGAAATAAAGATCAAATCATAAAGGGAATACACACGCATGAACAGTTGGAAGACGCAGTCAATTATTTCTTGAAGAAAAGTAAAGCTGAATTGTTTATTGAAACAGATATGCGAGCTTTATATAACCCAACAAGAATGAGGAATATTAAGTCGGCTACTGAGAACTTGATTAAAAAAATCTATAGTCTTTGTTCCAAGTGCTCATTCCCAGGCTTTGAGGTAGTAGAGAGAAAAGAGGGCCTTTTATGTAGTTCCTGTGGCATAAAAACAAATCTAATTAAATCTGAGATTTATAAATGCAAGAAGTGTGGAGAACAGGAAGAGAAATTATATCCAAATGGAAAGCAGTTTGCCGATCCAGGACATTGTCCAATTTGTAACCCATAACAGATTTACCTTTAAATTATAGAATGGGTTTAATAGTAATTGTAACGATAAGAATAGTATTGTCAAAAAAATGAAAATGAAGGTCATGTGATTAGAAAATAATAGATAGAAATGATAACATGTTGTTTATAGTAGAATTGTTTTTTACAACATAAGAATGAAAGGTGATTATACATATGACAAAAAAAAGATCAATTACGATAGCTAGGGGAGATGGAATTGGCCCTGAAATTATGGATGCCACTCTAAAAATTTTAGAGTACGCTGGGGCAAAAATTAATCCAGAGTTCATTGATATTGGAGAAAAAGTCTATCTGTCAGGAAATTCATCGGGAATTCCGGAAGAGGCTTGGGATTCACTAAGACGTACTAAAGTATTCTTTAAGGGACCTATTACAACGCCACAAGGTGGAGGTTATAAAAGTTTAAACGTAACCATTCGTAAAACATTAGGTTTATATGCAAACGTTAGACCTAACGTTTCGTATGCCCCTTTTGTTGAAACAAAGCACCCGAATATGGATATAGTCATTATCCGCGAAAATGAAGAAGATTTATATGCAGGAATTGAACATCAGCAAACTCCAGAAGTTGTTCAATGTCTTAAATTAATCACGCGTCCAGGAACAGAAAAAATTGTGCGTTATGCATTCGAATATGCAAGAAAAAATAATCGTAAAAAAGTAACGTGCTTTACGAAAGACAACATCATGAAATTAACCGATGGGCTTTTTCATAAAGTATATAGAGAAGTTGCAAAAGAGTATCCTGAAATAGAGACTGAGCATTGGATTATCGATATCGGGATGGCAAAAATCGCAGATACACCACAAGACTTTGATGTAATCGTCATGCCAAACCTTTATGGAGATATCGCATCTGATGTAGCTGCTCAAATCACAGGAAGCGTTGGATTAGCTGGTTCGGCAAACATCGGAGATCAAGTGTCGATGTTTGAAGCAATTCACGGTAGTGCACCAGATATTGCAGGAAAGGGTATTGCAAATCCTTCTGGTCTTATCCATGGTGCAATCATGATGTTAGTACATATTGGTCAACCAGAAGTGGCAACTCGTATTCATAACGCATGGTTAAAAACATTAGAAGATGGTATTCATACAGGGGATATAGCAAAGGGTAACAGTGCAGTTGGTACACAGGAGTTTGCAGAAGCAGTTATTGAGAGACTAGGTCATAAGCCTTCAACCTATACACCAGTAGAATACAAACAGGTAGAGCAAACAGAAGACACGGCCTTCAAACTTAATCCAGCGGTAAAGGATCGTCCAAAACAAGATGTTGTTCGTGAGTTAGATGGAGTCGATGTGTTTCTATTTAACAATGAACTTACACCAGATGAAATTGGTCAAAAGCTAGAAGAGTTAGCGGGTCCAGAATTCAAGTTAGCGGTGATAACGAACCGAGGAGTTAAGGTTTATCCACAAGGTTTCCCAGAAACATTCACAACAGACCATTGGCGTTGCCGTTTTGAATGTATGGAAACACAAGGTGGAAATTCTAACAAAGATATTTTAGAGCTTTTAAACAGAATTCACCAAGCGGATTTAGATACGATTAAAACCGAAAACCTTTATAAATTTAATGGAGAAAGAGGATATTCATTAGGTCAAGGTCAATAGTTATTAAAAAGAGATAGAGCCTATGTTCTCAGTTAAAGAATGTAAAGACCAAGTCAGGTAATGTTTCCCATTATCTGGCTTTTTTGCATAATTAAATAATTTATGTAACACTCTTATGCTTTGTCACGTCTAACTATGTTGGGTACACAATGTCAATTTGTTAAAAATTACAAAATAATTAAATTTAGTTTACAAATTTTAGAGGATTTAATGATTTTTTTCCGAATTGTATAATAAGTTATAGATGGACAGTTTTAGTTGTTAAAACGTGAAGAGAGTGGGGAATCGGAATGGCACAACTTGATACTATGCACCCTGTTTTAGGGAGAGTAATTGAAAATATTGAAAAAGTTATGATCGGTAAGCGTGATGTAGCTACACTGAGTTTAGTGGCTTTATTATCAGAGGGCCATGTTTTACTTGAGGACGTACCTGGAGTTGGTAAAACAATGATGGTTCGTGCATTGGCTAAGTCGGTAAGTGCAGATTTTAAAAGAATTCAATTTACACCAGACCTTTTACCTTCAGATGTAACAGGTGTTTCTATATATAATCCAAAAGAATTGCAGTTTGAGTTCCGCCCAGGGCCAATCATGGGAAATATTGTGCTAGCAGATGAAATCAACCGAACTTCTCCTAAAACACAAGCGGCTTTACTAGAAGGAATGGAGGAAGCTAGCGTAACTGTAGATGGTGTAACAAGGCTACTACCAAGACCATTTTTTGTTATGGCTACTCAAAATCCAATTGAGTATGAAGGAACATATCCTCTTCCAGAGGCACAGTTGGACCGTTTTTTATTGAAAATGAGAATGGGTTATCCTTCTGTACAGGAAGAATTAGAAGTGTTAAATAGAGCTCAAAGATCAAGACCGATTAATGAACTTGAAGCAGTTATAACAATAGAGGAACTTATTGAATTACAAGAAGAAGTTAGACTTGTCTACGTCGAGGAATCATTAAAGAGGTATATTATTGATATCGTTGATCGAAGCAGAACTCATTCTTCAGTTTACCTAGGAGCGAGTCCGCGTGGGTCTATTGCTCTAATGAAAGCATCACAGGCTTATGCTTTAATTAACGGAAGGGATTTTGTTCTTCCAGATGATGTTCAATATTTAGCGCCATTTGTTCTTCCACACCGAATGATATTAAAATCAGAAGCGAAGTTTGATGGTGTTACTACTGAGAGTGTTGTAGCAAAGATTATTGAGCGGACACCGGTCCCAGTTCAAAGGTCGTTGAATCGGTAAATGAAAACGACAAAAGATAAATTACGCACATTCGGGAAATTGGTAGTGGTGCTATTTTTGATTGGTCTTACATTTGTGTATGCGATGTTCCAAGGAGGATTTGTAAGCTGGTTTTTATTTTATAGCTTCTTACCATTTGGGCTTTATTCTATCCTTTTTGCTCTGTATCCGTTAAAAACGATGAAAGTTAATAGAATCACAAATCAAAAAGAGTATAGTGCAGGAGAAAAACTAGTTGGAACGATTACCATCACAAGAAGATTTCCTTTTCCTTTATTGTATTTAGTCGTTGAAGAGGTTTTATCTCCAACACTGCTTTATAGCAAACAATCAAAAAAGTCAAAAGTGATTCTTTATCCTGGTTTTAAAAGATCACTAACATATCAGTATGTGTTTGACTCCATTCCAAGGGGAGAACACCATTTTTCTAGCATTCGAATTAAAACTGGTGACATATTTGGTTTGATAGAAAAAGAGGTTAACTATACGATAAAAGATAAATTTCTTGTCTACCCTCACTATGTTGACATGGTTTATCGCCAGCTGGAAAGTCGTTTTGAGCAGGGAGCAACAGCATCGAACGTTAATCTACAAAGAGACACAGCGATTGCTGTCGGGATCCGCGAGTATAAGCCTGGTGACCGTTTCTCTTGGATTGATTGGAAGTCGTCTGCACGTAAAAATGACATTATGACAAAGGAGTTTGAACAACAACAAAGTCATGATGTGGTTATTTTTATGGATCGTACAAAGTCCTCGCTTTTTGAACCGGTCGTTACGTTTACTGCATCTCTATCAAAAGCGATTCTTAGAAAAGGTGCTCAGGTTTCGTTTATTTCAATTGGTGAGGAGAAATCGATTTATCCTCTAAGAAGTGGTGAAATGCAGCAACAGCAAATCTTTTATCACTTGGCAAAGGTTCAGGATGATAGTAAAACTTCTTTCTCTCAAAATATAGAAAGCGAAATAAAAAAAATGTATCAACATGTTTCCTTTATGCTCGTAACGAGCATGCTTACAGAGGATATGCTACGTACTTTTGAAAAACTATCCCATCGTAAAGTTAATATGATTATTTTTATTGTAAAAGAAAAGGCTACTCAACTTACAGGTCAAGAGCTAAGCATTTTAGAAACGCTTAGGAAACGAAATGTGTTTGCAAAGGTTGTGTATGAGGGACATTATTCAGAAGTGTTTTTTGAGGTGAGTAGATCATGACACTACATGAAAATCGTATGACAAAAGATCGAAGTCTATTGGTGCACATATTTGGATTTTTCCTATTATGGGAGTGGTTGAGACCGCTAACCCAAGTGACAGACACGGAAAATGTTCATATCTTTATCATCTTTATCGGTGTTTGTTTTCTTTTGAATTATTTCCGTACAAGTTTATTAGTTTCTTCAACTCTGAAGCTATTTATCATGTTGTTTATGATTCATATGCTCTTTTATGAAGGGGTCTTCCTTGGTATAGAGTGGATAAAAGTGTTTATCACTGAAATCATGTATAATGTTAGCCTTTTAGTAAATGCAAACTGGCTAGAGATTACTCCAGCTTTTCGAACCTTATTGTTCTTTATTTTATTATGGCTGATGAGTTATTTGATGTTCTATTGGATCATCCTTCAAAAGAGAATATTTTTGTTCTTAATGCTAACGATTATTTATATCACCGTTCTTGATACATTTAGCCCGTATGATGCTAAATTTGCAATCGTACGTACCATTATCATTGGATTTAGTATGTTAGGGATTTTATATATTGAACGCATTAGAGATAAGGAAGGTATACAAAAGGGTTCGAAGTATATTGCTAAATGGATTATTCCACTCGTTGTTTTTATTGGCTGCTCAACTACACTTGGTTATTTTGCACCAAAGGCGGCTCCGCAATGGCCTGATCCCGTTCCTTATTTGACCGGATATGGAAAAGGCAATGGAGCAGGTGTAGGCATCAAAAAGATTGGTTATGGTACGAATGATACTCAATTAGGTGGGCCGTTTATCGGTGATAACACATTGGTGTTTACAGCTGAAGCAAGTAAAAGACAATATTGGAGAGTTGAAACAAAAGACGAGTATACCGGAAAAGGCTGGGAAGCATCATTCTCCTCAGAAAGAACAGCCTTTAACCATGAGAACACTGTATTAAACTGGTATGAAGAGAAAACTGGTTTGGAAATGGCTGAGGCCCATATTGACCTTAATATTAAATATCACCACATTATCTATCCACTTCAACTTTTATCAGTAGAAACAGATCCGGATATTATCTTTAGTGTAAATCCTAGTACGGAAAAAATTCATACGTTAAAGGGAGATGAATCTATTTCAGCAGAGGAATACTCTGTAGAGTACAATCATCCTCAATTCCCGGTAGAAAAACTTAGAGAAGAAAAGGAATTCATCGGAGTAAGAGAAGGATTAGAAAAGGACATTGCTTTCTTAGATCGATATACTCAATTGCCGGAAGATCTTCCTGAACGAGTAAGAGAATTAGCTGTGGAAATTACAGAAGATGAAGCAAATCGTTACGAAAAAGTTAGAGCAGTTGAAGCTTATTTCAAGGCGAATAACTATATATATGACACGCAAAACGTTGCGGTACCCAATAAAGATCAAGATTATGTGGATCAATTCTTGTTTGAAACGAAAATGGGGTATTGTGATAACTTCTCTACTTCCATGATCGTTCTTCTTCGTTCTATAGGAATTCCTGCTCGTTGGGTAAAAGGATATTCTGATGGTGAATATGTTAGAAATACGGACGAGGGACTAAGGGTGTATGAGGTTACCAATAATAATGCTCACTCCTGGGTAGAGGTTTATTTCCCAGGTTATGGCTGGATTCCGTTTGAACCAACAAAAGGATTTAGTAACCCATCTGAGTTTGTGTATGACTTATCGTCTAATGGAAATGATAATTCTTCCAGCACAACACCTGAATTTGAAGAACCGAAACAACCAGAACTTGGGTTAGAAGAGCAGCAAAGTGATGGCTACAGTCCTAGTGAAAAGAGTTGGTTTGAGAGTGTTGAAATTGACTTCTCTAAAATTTCTTGGAAGAAAGTGCTGTTTATCACGAGTGTTTTACTGCTGTCAGCTTTCATATTATACAAAACAAGAGGTAAATGGTACCCATTCCTAGCAATACTTTTATATAAGTATAGGAAAAACGACAAAGTTTATTTCTTAGCTTATAAAACATTATTAAAACAGCTTGACCAATTTGGCTTAAAGCGTAAAGAAGGTCAAACATTACGCGATTATGCGATTTATGTTGATAAGTACTTCAGTACAAACGATATGAAACATCTTACAATGAGTTATGAAAAAGCACTTTACCGAAGTGATAGTGCAAAAGATGAATGGATTAAGTCGGTTGAATTATGGGAAAATTTAATTAAAAAGACATCATCTTGACCGTAAATAGGATTGGCTGATAAAATTAAAATCAAATTTAATAGACTACTATTTTCCTTCGTATATCCTCGATAATATGGATCGAAAGTTTCTACCGGGTTACCGTAAATAACCTGACTATGAAGGCAGACTATTCAAATAGGGTTATTTATCAGCTCGATAAAACTAGAATTCTGCCTTTATACACATAGGGAGGGTTCTAGTTTTTTTTGCATTGTTATGTTCTACTAGGTAGAGATAGAATTTTTGATTAAGGTGCGTTTTTTACTATACTTGATGAGGTGATAGCAGTGAAAGGATTTCAAGAAACTATTGTAGTGCTAGACTTTGGTAGCCAATATAATCAATTAATTACTCGTCGTATCCGTGAATTTGGTGTTTATAGCGAATTACACCCTCACACTCTTACTGCAGAAGAGATTAAAGAAATGAACCCTAAAGGGATTATCTTTTCAGGTGGACCAAATAGTGTATATGATGAAAATTCATTTAGTTGCGATGAGAAAATTTTTGATTTAGGAATTCCGGTACTTGGTATTTGTTACGGAATGCAATTAATGACAAAGCATTTTGGTGGAAAAGTAGAAAAGGCTAAGCACCGAGAGTATGGAAAAGCTACGATTACACTTGAAAATCAGTCTAAGATTTTTACTAACCTTCCAAGTGAACAGGTAGTGTGGATGAGCCATGGTGACCTTGTCGTAGCAACACCGGAGGGCTTTACTGTAGATGCAACTAGCCCATCTTGTCCAATATCCGCTATGAGTGATACTTCCCGTCATTTATACGGAGTTCAATTCCACCCAGAAGTAAGACATTCAGTGTACGGAAATGACCTTCTTAAAAACTTTGTATTTGAAGTTTGTGATTGCAAAGAAGAGTGGTCAATGGAGAACTTTATTGAAGTAGAAATCGAAAAAATTCGATCGTTAGTTGGCGATAAGAAAGTACTTTGTGCATTAAGTGGTGGAGTAGATTCTTCTGTTGTTGCTGTTCTAATTCATAAGGCGATTGGAGATCAGTTAACATGTATCTTCGTAGACCATGGGTTACTTCGAAAAGGTGAAGCTGAAGGAGTTATGAAAACGTTTAGTGAAGGCTTCAATATGAATGTTATTAAAGTAGACGCTAAAGAGCGTTTCATGTCTAAATTAAAGGGTGTTAGTGACCCTGAGCAAAAACGTAAGATTATCGGTAATGAATTTATCTATGTTTTTGATGATGAAGCAACGAAGCTAGAAGGTATTGATTACCTTGCTCAAGGTACACTGTATACAGATATTATTGAAAGTGGGACAGCCACAGCACAAACGATTAAATCACATCATAATGTAGGCGGACTTCCAGAAGATATGCAATTTGAACTAATTGAGCCACTTAATACCTTATTCAAAGATGAGGTAAGAGCATTAGGTACTGAACTAGGGATAGCTGATGAAATTGTGTGGCGTCAACCGTTCCCAGGACCAGGGCTTGGAATCAGAGTTCTAGGTGAAGTAACTGAAGAAAAGGTAGAGATCGTTCGTGAATCAGATGCAATCCTACGTGAGGAAGTAAAAAATGCAGGTCTTGAACGTGAGATCTGGCAGTACTTCACGGTATTACCTGATATTCGCAGTGTAGGTGTCATGGGAGATGCACGTACGTATGACTATACAATTGGTCTACGTGCTGTAACATCAATCGATGGAATGACTTCTGACTGGGCTAGAATTCCATGGGATGTACTTGAAAAAATATCAACTAGAATTGTTAATGAAGTTAGTCATGTTAACCGAGTAGTGTATGATATTACAAGTAAGCCACCTGCAACAATTGAGTGGGAATAATTCAATAACTTAATCTAAATACGAATGAACCGAACATTTTAATAAAAAATGTTCGGTTTTTTATTGACATTAAAACTCCACGTTGTTACAATGAAGACAGATAAATATTGTTGAAATATGTCGTATAATCTTGGGGATATGGCCCATAAGTTTCTACCAAGCAACCATAAATTGCTTGACTACGGGATATAGTGTAAAAGACAGAGTGATTTGACTCTTCTCTTTTATAGTTATTCCAGTTGGTCAAGCGCTTCGAGAATTTCTCGGGCGTTTTTTGTTTATTCCAAGAGATAACTAGTAGGGGGAGTTAAAAGATGAAAAAGTATTTTCAGTTTGATGAATTAGGTACAAATTATAAAAGAGAAACAATAGCGGGGTTAACCACGTTTTTATCAATGGCTTACATTTTATTCGTAAACCCTTCAATGCTATCTTTAAGTGCAATTCCTGATTTACCTGCCGAAATGAGAATGGATGAAGGTGCGGTATTCGTTGCTACAGCTCTTGCTGCTGCAGTTGGATCATTGTTAATGGGGATATTTGCTAGATATCCTATCGCGTTAGCGCCAGGAATGGGACTAAATGCATTCTTTGCGTTTACAGTAGTATTAACAATGGGTATTCCTTGGCAAACGGCTTTATCAGGTGTTCTTGTATCAGGTCTTATCTTTGTTCTATTAACACTAAGTGGTCTTAGAGAAAAAATTATTAACTCAATTCCGGCAGAACTTAAATTTGCAGTTGGTGCTGGTATCGGTTTGTTTATCACATTTATTGGTTTGCAAAATGCTGGAATCATCGTTGGTAACGACGCAACAATGATTGGCTTAGGGGATTTAACAAAAGGTGATACATTATTAGCGATTTTTGGACTAGTGATTACTGTTATATTAATGGTACGACGCGTTACAGGTGGAATTTTTATTGGGATGGTGCTTACAGCTATCGTTGGGATGGCAACGAACCTTATTGGTGTTCCTCAAGCAGTAGTAGGTGAGATCCCAAGTCTTGCACCAACATTTGGTGCTGCATTTGAAAACTTCGGTGATGTCTTTACGATTCAAATGCTAGTTGTTATCTTAACTTTCTTATTTGTAGATTTCTTTGATACGGCTGGTACGTTAGTAGCTGTAGCAAATCAAGCAGGATTAATGAAAGAAAATAAATTACCACGTGCAGGTAAAGCGTTATTTGCAGACTCAGCTGCAACTGTTGTTGGTTCAATTTTAGGTACATCAACAACTACTTCATATATAGAATCTTCAGCAGGTGTTGCTGCTGGCGGTAGAACAGGTTTTGCTTCTGTTGTAACTGCTGCTTTATTCTTGTTAGCTTTATTCTTCTCTCCATTACTAGGAGTGGTAACAGCAGCTGTAACAGCACCGGCATTAATTATTGTAGGTGTGCTAATGGTTTCAACTCTAGGTAAAATAGAATGGGATCGATTTGAAATTGCAGTTCCTGCGTTCCTTACAATTATTGCGATGCCGCTAACATATAGCATTGCAACAGGTATAGCAATCGGATTTATCTTCTACCCAATCACAATGCTTGTAAAAGGTAGAGGAAAAGAAATTCATCCAATCATGTATGGTCTATTCGTTATCTTTGTTCTATACTTTATCTTCTTAGTTGAATAATAGTTGAATAATAAAAAAGTAAAAGTACAAGTCTTCTATAATATGACTTGTACTTTTTTGTGTCTTGGGATTATTTACAAGTCAAAAGAAGTTGACGAAGGAAGATTTAATTGATATTATAAGTGAGTCGCTCCGATGAAAATGACATGTGAAAAAAGAATTTAAAAACATGTTGACGTTGGAAACGATAAGTGGTATATTAATTAAGTCGCTTACGAGCGATTGGTAAAAAAGTTCTTTGAAAACTGAACATAACACAAGCGTCAATGTTTGTTTTTTAAATTTTTTAGCTATGAGCTAATCAACTCTATTGGAGAGTTTGATCCTGGCTCAGGACGAACGCTGGCGGCGTGCCTAATACATGCAAGTCGAGCGGTTCTTAGGAAGCTTGCTTCCTAAGAATAGCGGCGGACGGGTGAGTAACACGTGGGCAACCTACCTATAAGACTGGGATAACTTCGGGAAACCGGAGCTAATACCGGATAATATAAGAGATTACATGATCTTTTATTGAAAGATGGCTTCGGCTATCACTTATAGATGGGCCCGCGGCGCATTAGCTAGTTGGTGAGGTAACGGCTCACCAAGGCGACGATGCGTAGCCGACCTGAGAGGGTGATCGGCCACACTGGGACTGAGACACGGCCCAGACTCCTACGGGAGGCAGCAGTAGGGAATCTTCCGCAATGGACGAAAGTCTGACGGAGCAACGCCGCGTGAGTGATGAAGGCCTTCGGGTCGTAAAACTCTGTTGTTAGGGAAGAACAAGTACCGTTCGAATAGGGCGGTACCTTGACGGTACCTAACCAGAAAGCCACGGCTAACTACGTGCCAGCAGCCGCGGTAATACGTAGGTGGCAAGCGTTGTCCGGAATTATTGGGCGTAAAGCGCGCGTAGGTGGTCCTTTAAGTCTGATGTGAAAGCCCACGGCTCAACCGTGGAGGGTCATTGGAAACTGGGGGACTTGAGTACAGAAGAGGAAAGTGGAATTCCACGTGTAGCGGTGAAATGCGTAGAGATGTGGAGGAACACCAGTGGCGAAGGCGACTTTCTGGTCTGTAACTGACACTGAGGCGCGAAAGCGTGGGGAGCGAACAGGATTAGATACCCTGGTAGTCCACGCCGTAAACGATGAGTGCTAAGTGTTAGAGGGTTTCCGCCCTTTAGTGCTGCAGCTAACGCATTAAGCACTCCGCCTGGGGAGTACGGTCGCAAGACTGAAACTCAAAGGAATTGACGGGGGCCCGCACAAGCGGTGGAGCATGTGGTTTAATTCGAAGCAACGCGAAGAACCTTACCAGGTCTTGACATCCCGTGACAACTCTGGAGACAGAGCGTTTCCCTTCGGGGAACACGGTGACAGGTGGTGCATGGTTGTCGTCAGCTCGTGTCGTGAGATGTTGGGTTAAGTCCCGCAACGAGCGCAACCCTTGATCTTAGTTGCCAGCATTCAGTTGGGCACTCTAAGGTGACTGCCGGTGACAAACCGGAGGAAGGTGGGGATGACGTCAAATCATCATGCCCCTTATGACCTGGGCTACACACGTGCTACAATGGATGGTACAAAGGGCTGCAAAACCGCGAGGTTGAGCGAATCCCATAAAACCATTCTCAGTTCGGATTGCAGGCTGCAACTCGCCTGCATGAAGCTGGAATCGCTAGTAATCGCGGATCAGCATGCCGCGGTGAATACGTTCCCGGGCCTTGTACACACCGCCCGTCACACCACGAGAGTTTGTAACACCCGAAGTCGGTGGGGTAACCGTAAGGAGCCAGCCGCCTAAGGTGGGACAGATGATTGGGGTGAAGTCGTAACAAGGTAGCCGTATCGGAAGGTGCGGCTGGATCACCTCCTTTCTAAGGAAACTGAAGTACGCTGTACTTCATAAGAAGACGCTTTGTGTTATGTTCAGTTTTGAGAGAACTATCTCTCAAATTTGTTCTTTGAAAACTAGATAACGTAACAAGACATTCAATGTAAGAAATGTGTAAAGTTCTTTCTTTATAGAAAGAAAACTTTCTAACACAGAAAAACTATGTTTTTCTTAGGTTAAGTTAGAAAGGGCGCACGGTGGATGCCTTGGCACTAGGAGCCGATGAAGGACGGGACTAACACCGATATGCTTCGGGGAGCTGTAAGTAAGCCCTGATCCGAAGATTTCCGAATGGGGAAACCCACTACTCGTAATGGAGTAGTATCGATACCTGAATACATAGGGTATATGAAGGCATACCCGGGGAACTGAAACATCTAAGTACCCGGAGGAAGAGAAAGCAAACGCGATTTCCTGAGTAGCGGCGAGCGAAACGGAATATAGCCCAAACCAAGAGGCTTGCCTCTTGGGGTTGTAGGACACTCTATATGGAGTTACAAAGGAACGGGGTAGACGAAGCGATCTGGAAAGATCCGTCGTAGAAGGTAACAACCCTGTAGTCGAAACTTCGTTCCCTCTTGAGTGGATCCTGAGTACGGCGGGACACGAGAAATCCCGTCGGAAGCAGGGAGGACCATCTCCCAAGGCTAAATACTCCCTAGTGACCGATAGTGAACCAGTACCGTGAGGGAAAGGTGAAAAGCACCCCGGAAGGGGAGTGAAAAAGATCCTGAAACCGTGTGCCTACAAGTAGTCAGAGCCCGTTAATGGGTGATGGCGTGCCTTTTGTAGAATGAACCGGCGAGTTACGATCCCGTGCAAGGTTAAGTCGAAGAGACGGAGCCGCAGCGAAAGCGAGTCTGAATAGGGCGAATTAGTACGTGGTCGTAGACCCGAAACCAGGTGATCTACCCATGTCCAGGGTGAAGTTCAGGTAACACTGAATGGAGGCCCGAACCCACGCACGTTGAAAAGTGCGGGGATGAGGTGTGGGTAGCGGAGAAATTCCAATCGAACTTGGAGATAGCTGGTTCTCTCCGAAATAGCTTTAGGGCTAGCCTCATGTGTAAGAATCTTGGAGGTAGAGCACTGATTGGACTAGGGGCCCTCATCGGGTTACCGAATTCAGTCAAACTCCGAATGCCAAAGATTTATCCATGGGAGTCAGACTGCGAGTGATAAGATCCGTAGTCAAGAGGGAAACAGCCCAGACCACCAGCTAAGGTCCCAAAGTATACGTTAAGTGGCAAAGGATGTGGAGTTGCTTAGACAACCAGGATGTTGGCTTAGAAGCAGCCACCATTTAAAGAGTGCGTAATAGCTCACTGGTCGAGTGACTCTGCGCCGAAAATGTAACGGGGCTAAACGTATCACCGAAGCTGTGGATTGTTCTTAGGAACAATGGTAGGAGAGCGTTCTAAGTGCAGCGAAGTCAGACCGTAAGGACTGGTGGAGCGCTTAGAAGTGAGAATGCCGGTATGAGTAGCGAAAGACAAGTGAGAATCTTGTCCACCGAATGCCTAAGGTTTCCTGAGGAAGGCTCGTCCGCTCAGGGTAAGTCGGGACCTAAGCCGAGGCTGAAAAGCGTAGGCGATGGACAACAGGTTGAAATTCCTGTACCACCTCCTCACCGTTTGAGCAATGGGGGGACGCAGAAGGATAGGGTAAGCGCGCTGTTGGATATGCGCGTCCAAGCAGTAAGGCTGGAAAGTAGGCAAATCCGCTTTCCATAAGGCTGAGCTGTGATGGCGAGGGAAATATAGTACCGAAGTTCCTGATTTCACACTGCCAAGAAAAGCCTCTAGCGAGGTGAGAGGTGCCCGTACCGCAAACCGACACAGGTAGGCGAGGAGAGAATCCTAAGGTGATCGAGAGAACTCTCGTTAAGGAACTCGGCAAAATGACCCCGTAACTTCGGGAGAAGGGGTGCTTTTTAGGGTTAATAGCCCAGAAAAGCCGCAGTGAATAGGCCCAGGCGACTGTTTAGCAAAAACACAGGTCTCTGCGAAACCGCAAGGTGAAGTATAGGGGCTGACACCTGCCCGGTGCTGGAAGGTTAAGAGGAGGGGTTATCGCAAGAGAAGCTCTGAATCGAAGCCCCAGTAAACGGCGGCCGTAACTATAACGGTCCTAAGGTAGCGAAATTCCTTGTCGGGTAAGTTCCGACCCGCACGAAAGGTGTAACGATCTGGGCACTGTCTCAACGAGAGACTCGGTGAAATTATAGTACCTGTGAAGATGCAGGTTACCCGCGACAGGACGGAAAGACCCCGTGGAGCTTTACTGCAGCCTGATATTGAATTTTGGTACAGCTTGTACAGGATAGGTAGGAGCCGTAGAAGCCGGAGCGCCAGCTTCGGTGGAGGCATTGGTGGGATACTACCCTGGCTGTATTGAAATTCTAACCCTCATGCGTGATCCGCATGGGAGACAGTGTCAGGTGGGCAGTTTGACTGGGGCGGTCGCCTCCTAAAATGTAACGGAGGCGCCCAAAGGTTCCCTCAGAATGGTTGGAAATCATTCGCAGAGTGTAAAGGCACAAGGGAGCTTGACTGCGAGACCTACAAGTCGAGCAGGGACGAAAGTCGGGCTTAGTGATCCGGTGGTTCCGCATGGAAGGGCCATCGCTCAACGGATAAAAGCTACCCCGGGGATAACAGGCTTATCTCCCCCAAGAGTCCACATCGACGGGGAGGTTTGGCACCTCGATGTCGGCTCATCGCATCCTGGGGCTGTAGTCGGTCCCAAGGGTTGGGCTGTTCGCCCATTAAAGCGGTACGCGAGCTGGGTTCAGAACGTCGTGAGACAGTTCGGTCCCTATCCGTCGTGGGCGTAGGAAATTTGAGAGGAGCTGTCCTTAGTACGAGAGGACCGGGATGGACACACCGCTGGTGTACCAGTTGTTCTGCCAAGGGCATCGCTGGGTAGCTATGTGTGGAAGGGATAAGTGCTGAAAGCATCTAAGCATGAAGCCCCCCTCAAGATGAGATTTCCCATAGCGCAAGCTAGTAAGAACCCTGAAAGATGATCAGGTTGATAGGTCAGAGGTGGAAGCGCGGTGACGTGTGGAGCTGACTGATACTAATCGTTCGAGGACTTAACCACTTATTCTTTACTTGAATGTCTTGCCGTTATCTAGTTTTGAAGGAACAAATCCTTCATTTGTTTGGTGACTAAGGCGAAGAGGTCACACCCGTTCCCATGCCGAACACGGAAGTTAAGCTCTTCAGCGCCGATGGTAGTTGGGGGTTTCCCCCTGTGAGAGTAGGACGTTGCCAAGCGAGATGAAAGAACCAGTCGAGTGCTGGTTCTTTTTTTGTGTTTTGAAACATAGAAGATGAAACAATTATGAATTGGACAGATTGAGAGAGAATCCAAGTAACGAGTCCGAATCACAGGTTTATTCGGACAGGATGAGCAAGTATATCGTCAACGAGTTTGAATTCAGAGGTTATTCGGACAGGTTGAACAAGTTTTTTATTAACGAGTCTGAATCCAGAGGTTATTCGGACAGGTTTGAACAAGTTTTTTGTTAACGAGTCCGAATCCAAGGCTTATTCAGACAGGTTGAACATGTACATAGGCAAACGAGTCCGAATCCCAGGTTTATTCAGACAAGTTGATCAAGCGCATAGGCAAACGAGTCCGAATCCCAGGTTTATTCAGACAGGTTGATCAAGCGCATAGGTAAACGAGTCCGAATCCCAGGTTTATTCAGACAGGTTGATCAAGCACATAAGAAAACGAGTCTGAATCCAAGGTTTATTCAGACAGGTTAAGCAAGTACAAAGGCAAACGAGTCCGAATCTAGAGGTTTTTTAGACAGGTTGTCCGAGTATCCAGCAAAACGAGTCCAAATACTTTATCTACCCCAGATGAATTAAAAAAGTTTGTCCTTTTTAATTCCACTCTTACATAAGAGTCCCAATCTACCTATATAAATATTATAGTTGTAATTGGAGGTGGATATTTTGAAAGAAGATACAAATCAAAACACTCGTTCAACCGTAAATCACAATAATAATGAAGTAAAAGTTAACAACAACTTCAGCATAACCATTAATCTTGGTGATGCTATGAATGTGATAGCATTAGTAGCTGGACTCTGTTTAGTGAAGAAACTACTTAAAAAGAGCTAACCAAAACCAATCAATCCTACATAAATCTAACGAGAAAAAACCAGCATGCATTACTGGTTTTTTCTTTCTATTCCTCAATTTTTCGTACCGCAATTTTCTTTCGTGATGCTTCAGATTGTATAAGGCGATGTAAGTGGATGATTAATAGACCATTATGATAAGAAGCGTCAACACGATCTTCTCTTACTGGATAAGGAAGGTCAACTGTTCGCTCGAAATGTCCTTGAAAGATATTTTCTTCAATAAGTTCAAATCCCTTAAACTTTAAATTAATCCTACCTTTGATTTCTAGCTTCTGATGGTTAGGATAAACATCTACCTCATCTACATTTTCAAGTCCGGGTAAGCTTACAACGACTAGAAGTTCATTTTCTGTTTTATAAAGATTAACCTGGGTTTGACTCGCTCGGAGCATTGGCTCGAATCCCCCTAAAAAGTCCTTACCAAAGAACTGGTCCATCTGTTTCATCCAATCATTCATTCCTTTGAATTGATTAATGTTCATAATTAGGCTCCCTCCTATAAATTGCTGTTCCCATAATATGAAAAATTATATAATTTGTGCCTATTCAACGATAAGGTATTTAATTCGGGGTATATGTTTAGTACAATTAGTACTTTGGTATGCTAGTTAAGAGGAGGATGTTTGTCTTGTTAGAAAATGGAATTGTAATGGTAATCATTATTTTACTAATTAACATTGTGTATGTTTCTTTTTTTACAATAAGAATGATACTAACATTGAAGGGACAGCGTTATTTAGCTGCTTTTCTGAGTACTATAGAGGTTGTAGTTTATGTAGTGGGTCTGGGGTTAGTATTAGATAATCTAGATCAAATTCAAAACTTAGTTGCTTACGCAGTTGGGTATGGGATTGGTGTCATTGTTGGGATGAAAATTGAGGAGAAGTTGGCATTAGGGTATATAACAGTAAATGTTATTACTGCTGAGGATGATAGAGATTTACCGAAAATGCTACGTGAAAAAGGATATGGTGTTACTAATTGGTTAGCACAAGGGCTTGAAGGCAACCGCCAATCAATGCAGATTTTAACACCCAGGAAATATGAATTAAAATTGTATCAGACAATTAAAGAAATTGATCCAAAAGCATTTATTATTGCATATGAGCCGAAAACGATACATGGTGGCTTTTGGGTGAAGGCTGTGAAGAAAGGAAAGTTAAGTGAGTGAAAAAACAATCAAAGAAAAGATATGAAGTGGCGGAGACTGAAACAATTGACCAATGTTTAGAGCGTATGCAAAAGGATGGATATATGCCAGTACGTAGGATGGAAGAACCTATTTTTGAAGAAGTGATTGTAAATGGACAAACTGAAGTTCAACCATGTGGTAGAAAGATTATCTTTGAAGGGAAATTAGTGTAAAACACGAACATTAAATCTATTTATAAATTTTATCGTTCGATTTTCGTTGACAATTGCATAAATAGACTGGTAAACTAAGCTTAGTAAATATGATTACCTTATATAATCTTGGGGATATGGCCCATAAGTTTCTACCCGATAACCGTAAATTATTGGACTATAAGGGAAAGTAATGCGTTTTTCCTGACCATTTGACGATATTGTCCTAATGCCCAGGTAGAATTGCTTTCTCTTATAAAAAGGGAAGCATTCTACCTGGGTTTTTATTTTCAGAAAAATAAATAAGTTAATGAACGGTAGTAGGAGGAAGAGGATGAAACCACTTGTTGGGGTAATAATGGGAAGTACGTCAGATTGGGATACGATGAAACATGCCTGTGACATATTAGAAGAGTTAGAAATTCCTTATGAGAAGAAAGTAGTTTCAGCTCACCGTACTCCTGATTTAATGTTTCAGTATGCAGAAACGGCACAAGAGCGTGGGGTCAAAGTGATCATTGCAGGCGCTGGTGGTGCAGCTCATCTTCCTGGAATGGTTGCAGCAAAAACTGTGTTACCGGTTATCGGTGTGCCAGTTCAATCAAAGGCTCTGAATGGTCTAGATTCATTATTATCAATTGTTCAAATGCCAGGTGGTGTTCCGGTTGCAACAGTGGCGATCGGTAAAGCAGGAGCAACCAATGCCGGGCTACTAGCAGCATCTATCCTAGGAACGCAGTATCCAGAATACAATCAAGCCTTGGTGAACAGAAGAGAAAGTACTCGCCTAAAGGTGTTAGAAAGTAGTGATCAGCTTGATTAGAGAAATGACACTACCTGGAGAGACTATTGGAATTATAGGTGGAGGTCAACTTGGTCGAATGATGGCTCTATCAGCTAGAGAGATGGGCTATTCTATTGCAGTTTTAGATCCTACACCTAATTCACCTTGTGGGCAAATAGCTGACCTTGAAATTACAGCTGACTTTTCAGACATAGATGCTATTAAAAAATTAGCAGAAGTAAGTGATGTTATAACATATGAGTTTGAAAACATAGATTATGAAACCTTGACATGGCTAGAACAACACGCAAATCTACCACAGGGTAGTAGATTATTAGCCATAACACAGGATCGAGCTACGGAAAAGGATGCCATATCTAGTATTGGATTAAGTGTGGCTCCATATGTCGTTGTAGAAACTGAACTAGAACTAGAAGAAGCAGTCCAGAAGCTACAAATCCCTTGTGTTGTAAAAACGTGCCGTGGTGGCTATGATGGCAAAGGTCAATACGTCATCAAAAAAGATGAAGATATAAATGAAGCAAAGTCATTATTGAAAAATGGTACCTGTGTTGTAGAAGCATGGATCTCCTACACGAAGGAAATTTCAGTGATCGTTTCACGAAATATCACTGGGGATGTAAAAACGTTTCCTGTAGCAGAAAATATCCATGTTGATAATATTTTACATCAAACAATCGTCCCAGCAAGAATTCCAAATGAAGTAGCCTTTAAAGCTGAACAAATGGCAATTAAGATGGCCAGGGAATTCAATATGGTTGGAACATTAGCAGTTGAAATGTTCGTTACTGCTAATGATACGATTTATATTAATGAGTTGGCACCAAGGCCGCATAATTCAGGGCATTTTACGATTGATGCTTGTGAAACATCTCAGTTTGAACAACATATAAGAGCCGTTTGTAATTGGCCACTAGGAGAACCAACATTATTAAAGCCGGTAGTAATGGTCAATATCTTAGGAGAGCATGTAGAACCTGTATTAGAAAAAATTCAAGAGTTTGAAAAATGTAAGCTACATCTGTATGGTAAAAAAGAAGCGAAGGTTAAAAGGAAAATGGGGCATTTAACGGTTTTAGGAACGAATGCACAAGAAATCCTTAAACAGATTGAGCAACTTCAAATATGGACAGAAGAATCTAAAGAATTAATCGGGGGTTAAGATATGATTGAACGTTATACAAGACCAGAAATGGGTGCGGTTTGGACAGATGAAAACCGCTTTAATGCTTGGTTAGAAGTCGAGATTTTGGCATGTGAAGCATGGGCTGAGCTTGGAGACATCCCTAAAGAGGACGTAGCTCTTATTCGTGAAAAAGCATCATTCAATATTGACCGAATTAAAGAAATTGAAGAAGAAACACGTCATGATGTTGTGGCATTTACGCGTGCGGTATCTGAAACTCTTGGAGATGAAAGAAAGTGGGTACATTACGGTTTAACATCAACTGATGTAGTAGATACTGCCCTTTCTTATCTATTAAAACAGGCTAACAATATCTTATTACGTGATATTGAGAACTTTGTTGAGATTTTAGCTGATAAAGCTCGTGAGCATAAACATACGGTTATGATGGGACGTACTCATGGAGTGCATGCTGAACCTACTACATTTGGTCTAAAGCTTGCTTTATGGCATGAAGAAATGAAGCGAAACTTGGAAAGATTTAAGCGTGCTACAGCAACAGTTGAAGCTGGAAAAATCTCCGGAGCTGTTGGTACTTATGCAAATATTGATCCTTTTGTTGAGAAATACGTTTGTGAAAAATTAGGCTTAACAGCTGCGCCAATTTCTACACAAACTCTTCAGCGTGATCGTCATGCTGAATATATGAGCACACTTGCTTTAATTGCAACATCGATTGAAAAATTTGCAGTAGAAATTCGTGGCTTACAAAAGAGTGAAACACGTGAGGTTGAAGAGTTCTTTGCAAAAGGTCAAAAGGGTTCATCAGCTATGCCTCATAAACGTAACCCAATCGGTTCAGAAAACATGACAGGAATTGCGCGTGTTATCCGTGGATATATGTTAACAGCCTATGAAAATGTACCATTATGGCATGAACGTGATATCTCACATTCATCAGCAGAGCGTATTATTTTACCGGATGCAACAATCGGTCTTAATTACATGCTTAACCGTTTTAGCAACATCATTAAGAACTTAACTGTATTCCCTGAAAACATGAAGCGCAACATGGATCGTACATTAGGCTTAATCTACTCTCAACGTGTTTTATTAGCTTTAATTGATGCAGGAATGACACGCGAAGAGGCATACGATACAGTTCAACCAAAAGCAATGGAAGCATGGGAAAAACAAGTTCATTTCCGTGAACTAGTAGAAGCAGAAGAAAAAATTGCATCACGCCTAACACCAGCACAAATCGACGACTGCTTTGACTACAACTACCACATCAAACATGTGGACATGATTTTTGAACGTTTAGGTTTGTAGAACATTAAATAGTCAGAGGTTGGCCTGATATTGAATTGATACCAAGTTGATTGAAGCGAAATGCGCGAGACTCCTGCAGGAGAAGCGGGTCAAAGTGAGACCCCACAGGTGCGAAGCGCCGAGGAGGTAGTTTTTTTCACGACAGTGAAAATAAACTTCCCTTTCCGCCCGCGGAAAGCGAGTGCATTTCGATTCAATCAACGGTTTGGTTGTGAATCATCCGAATCTCTCTATTACGAAAAGTCATAACATTCTGTCCCTAGGAGGGCTTATTCAATGGAAAAGCTGGATTTGTTATATGAAGGGAAAGCGAAAAGAATTTATAGAACAAACGAAAATAATGTGGTTTGGGTTGAATATAAAGATAGCGCAACAGCATTCAATGGTGAGAAGAAAGCTCAAATCACTGGTAAAGGTCGCTTAAATAACGAGATTACTAGTTTACTATTCGAAAAGCTAAAGAACGAAGGGATTCAGAATCATTTTGTTAAAAAGATATCTGATACAGAGCAACTAGTTCAAAAAGTAGAGATCATTCCACTAGAAGTGGTTGTTCGTAACATTATTGCGGGTAGCCTTTCAAAACGACTTGGAATCGAAGAAGGCGTAGCATTAGAAGAGACAATCGTTGAGTTTTACTATAAAAATGATGATCTTGGAGATCCTCTTGTTACTGAAGATCATATTAAAACGTTAAAGCTAGCAACCCCAGAACAATTACAGATTTTACGAACCATTGGTTTAAAAGTTAATGATGTGCTATTAACTCATTTTTCTAGCTGCAATTTAAGATTAGTAGATTTCAAGTTAGAGTTTGGTATCACAGAAGATGGCGAAATCATCCTAGCTGATGAAATTTCACCAGATACATGTAGATTATGGGATAAAGATACGAATGAGAAATTTGATAAAGATGTATTCCGTAGAGATATTGGGAATTTAACTGAAGCTTACACTGAAATTTTAAATCGTTTAGGAGGAAAACAACATGTTTAAAGTAAAAGTTTATGTAACTTTAAGAGAAAGTGTATTAGATCCACAAGGAAATGCGGTAAAAAATTCTCTACACAGCATGGAATATAACGAAGTAAAAGATGTTCGTATTGGAAAGTACATGGAGTTAACAATTGAAGATAGCAACCGTGATATCGATGTAATTGTAAAAGAAATGTGTGAAAGATTATTAGCAAATGTCGTGATTGAAGACTACCGTTATGAGGTTGAGGAGGTTGTCGCACAGTGAAATTTGCTTGTATAGTATTCCCAGGCTCAAACTGTGACATTGATATGTACCATGCAATCAAAGATGAACTAGGTGAAGAAGTAGAGTACGTTTGGCATGATGCTACAAACCTAGATGAATTTGATGGAATCCTTTTACCAGGTGGCTTTTCATATGGTGACTACTTACGCTCTGGTGCTATTGCACGTTTTTCAAATGTCATGACGGCTATTAAAGAAGCAGCAGAAGCGGGTAAACCAGTTTTAGGTGTATGTAATGGGTTTCAAATTTTACTAGAAGCAGGTCTTTTACCTGGAGCAATGAGACGTAACGAGAATCTAAAATTCAAATGTGAACAAGTTACATTACGAGTAGAAAACAATACAACAATGTTTACTTCTGCATATGAGCTAGAGCAGGTAATTACGATTCCCATTGCTCATGGAGAAGGTAACTACTATTGTGACGAGCAAACTTTAACTAGATTAATTGATAATAACCAAATTGTATTTAAATACCATGGGACAAATCCAAATGGAAGCCTAGAGGATATTGCAGGTATTGTTAACGAGCAAGGAAATGTACTAGGAATGATGCCACATCCTGAGAGAGCGGTTGATGAGCTTTTAGGTAGTGCAGACGGTTTAAAATTATTCCAATCAATTGTAAAACAATGGAGGTTATCAGCAAATGTCGTTACTTCTTGAACCAAGTACAGAGTTGATTAAGTCCGAAAAAATATATCGTGAAATGGGATTAAGTGACGAAGAGTTTGCCATGATTGAAAACATTCTTGGCCGCACTCCGAACTATACAGAAACTGGGCTATTCTCAGTTATGTGGTCAGAGCATTGTAGTTATAAGAACTCTAAACCTGTGTTACGTAAATTCCCAACTACAGGGGAAAAAGTATTACAAGGTCCTGGTGAAGGTGCTGGAATCGTAGATATTGGTGATAACCAAGCGGTTGTATTTAAGATTGAAAGTCACAACCATCCTTCAGCAATCGAACCATACCAAGGTGCTGCTACAGGTGTAGGTGGAATTATTCGTGATGTATTTTCAATGGGAGCACGCCCAATCGCTCTATTAAACTCTTTACGTTTTGGAGAGTTAACATCACCACGTGTGAAGTATTTGTTTGAGGAAGTAGTAGCAGGGATTGCTGGCTACGGAAATTGTGTGGGAATCCCAACAGTTGGTGGAGAAATTCAATTTGATCCATCATATGAAGGAAACCCATTAGTAAATGCAATGTGCGTTGGACTGATCAATCATGAAGATATTCAAAAGGGTCAGGCAAAAGGAATTGGCAATACTGTCATGTACATTGGTGCAAAAACAGGCCGTGATGGAATTCATGGTGCGACATTTGCATCAGAAGAACTTTCTGATGAGTCAGAAGCAAAGCGTCCAGCCGTTCAAGTTGGTGATCCATTCATGGAGAAGCTTTTACTTGAAGCATGTCTAGAGCTAGTGAAGTGTGATGCATTAGTTGGAATTCAAGATATGGGTGCAGCTGGTTTAACAAGTTCATCTGCTGAAATGGCAAGTAAAGCAGGATCAGGGATTGAAATGAACCTAGATTTAGTTCCACAACGTGAATTAGGTATGACTGGTTATGAAATGATGTTATCAGAATCTCAAGAGCGTATGCTTGTTGTTGTTGAAAAAGGTAGAGAGAAAGAGATTCAAGATATCGTTTCTAAATATGACTTAGAAGCAGTAGCAATCGGTGTGGTTACAGATGATAAAATGCTTCGTTTACTTCATAAAGGTGAAGTTATTGCAGACGTACCAGTAGATGCACTTGCTGAAGATGCTCCTGTATATAACAAACCATCTGCTGAGCCTGCGTACTACAGTGAGTTCCAAGCGATGGAGGTTGCTGTTCCAGAGATTACAGATTACAACGAAACATTAGTTAATCTATTATCACAACCAACTATTGCAAGTAAAGAGTGGGTTTATAACCAGTATGATTACATGGTGAGAACAAATACAGTTGTTTCACCTGGATCAGATGCAGCGGTTGTTCGTATTCGTGGTACGAAGAAAGCATTAGCAATGACTACTGACTGTAACTCACGCTATTTATATTTAGATCCAGAAGTAGGCGGAAAAATCGCAGTTGCTGAAGCAGCACGTAATGTTGTTTGTTCTGGAGGTCAACCACTAGCAATTACTGATTGCTTAAACTTTGGTAATCCTGAAAAGCCTGAGATCTTCTGGCAAATTGAAAAAGCTGTTGATGGTATGAGTGAAGCATGTCGTACATTAAATGCACCTGTTATTGGTGGAAATGTATCTTTATATAATGAAACAAACGGTGTAGCTGTTTACCCAACACCTGTTGTGGGTATGGTTGGTTTAATCGAAGATATCGCACATATTACAACTCAAGAGTTCAAGCAAGCTGGAGATTTAATCTATGTTATTGGAGAAGCGAAGCCAGAGTTTGGTGGAAGTGAGCTTCAAAAACTAATGAACGGAAAAATCTTTGGTAAAGCTCCTGAGTTAGATTTAGACATTGAATTGCGCGCACAAAATCAACTTTTAGCTGCGATTCGTGAAGGTGTTGTTGCATCTGCGCATGATGTGGCAGAAGGTGGATTTGCAGTTGCTTTAGCAGAAAGTGCAATTGGTGCAAACGGTTTAGGAGCTAAAGTAACGGTTTCTGGGGAAGCAGTAACTGAGTTATTCGCAGAATCACAATCTCGTTTTATCATATCTGTAAAACCAGAAAATAAAGCTAGATTTGAAGAAATGGTAGATGCAAAATTAGTTGGTGAAGTAGTAGCTAAGTCATCATTAGTCATTAACAACAACCAAGGCAACGTGCTTATCGACTCAACAGTTGAGGAATTACGTAGTGCTTGGAAAGGAGCTATTCCATGCTTGCTGAACTCAAAGGCTTAAATGAAGAGTGTGGTGTCTTTGGAATCTGGGGACATCCCGATGCTGCTCAAATTACCTATTATGGCTTACACAGCTTGCAGCACCGTGGTCAAGAAGGTGCTGGAATTGTTGTAACAAATGGAGAAAAGTTAAAGGGTCATAAAGGCGAAGGTCTTGTATCAGAGGTGTTTGGCAACGGTCAATTGAGTAATTTGCAAGGAAAAGCAGCTATTGGTCATGTAAGATATGCAACAGCTGGTGGTGGCGGAATTGAAAATGTTCAGCCACTTCTGTTCCACTCTCAAGTTGGCGGTCTTGCAATTGCTCATAACGGTAATCTAGTAAATGCTAATGCACTTAAGCATCAATTAGAAAACCAAGGTAGTATTTTTCAAACAACTTCAGATACAGAGGTACTTGCTCACTTAACGAGACGAAGCGGTTATACGAAAATCCATGATCGTGTTAAGAATGCATTAACAATGATTAAGGGTGCGTATGCATTTATCTTAATGACTGAGAAGAAGATGATGGTCGCTTTAGATCCAAATGGTTTACGTCCATTGTCTATTGGTAGATTAGGAGATGCGTATGTTGTAGCATCTGAAACTTGTGCCTTTGATATTATCGGTGCAAAATATGAGCGTGACGTTGAACCTGGTGAATTTTTAATCATTAATGATGAAGGAATGCAATCAGAGTTCTTCTCATTAAATACTAATCGTGCCATTTGTAGTATGGAATATATTTATTTTTCAAGACCTGACAGTGATATAGATGGAATCAACATTCATACGGCTCGTAAAAATCTAGGTAAAAAACTAGCATATGAAGCTCCTATTGATGCAGATGTTGTAACTGGTGTACCCGATTCTAGTATGTCAGCAGCGATTGGTTATGCAGAAGCTTCAGGTATCCCTTACGAGTTAGGCTTGATTAAAAATCGTTATGTTGGGCGTACGTTTATCCAACCATCACAATCTTTACGCGAGCAAGGGGTAAAAATGAAGCTTTCTCCAGTTCGTGGAGTAGTTGAAGGCAAGCGAGTTGTCATGGTAGATGATTCAATAGTACGTGGTACAACGAGTCGTCGTATTGTTTCAATGCTACGTGAAGCGGGAGCGAAAGAAGTCCATGTTCGAATCAGCTCACCGCCGATCAAAAATCCTTGTTTCTATGGAATTGATACATCAACTCATGAAGAGTTAATGGCATCATCACACTCTATTGAAGAAATGCGTCAAGTAATTGGAGCAGATTCATTGTCATTTTTAAGTGAAGATGGTTTGTTAGAAGCAATTGGTAGACCTTATAGTGGAGAGTACCGTGGCCAATGTATGGCATGTTTCACTGGGAAATACCCGACAGATATTTATCCAGATACAGTGTTGCCTCATGAGAAGGCGTTGAGATAAGATTCATTTTTAGGGAAGCGCGAATAAATGGTTAGGAAAAGCGAATAAATTCAAATTTAGACGAGTAAATCCCTTCGAAACGCGAGTATACTACTAAATTTGACGAGTAAGTTACATTACACGGCGAATAAATTCTATTTTTAAAAATCAAGGGTCAGATCATTGCTGTTCTGGCCCTCTTATTAGTAATCAAGGAGGCTAAGGTACAATGGCAAATGCGTATAAGCAAGCTGGAGTTGACATTGAAGCAGGTTATGAAGCAGTATCACGCATGAAAAAGCATGTTCAGAAAACAATGAGACCTGAAGTAATGGGGGGTCTTGGAAGCTTTGGTGGAATGTTTGATCTTTCAAAGGTGAATGTAAAGGAACCTGTCTTGGTGTCAGGAACTGATGGTGTTGGGACAAAATTAATGCTGGCTATTATGATGGATAAGCATGACACAATTGGAATTGATGCAGTTGCTATGTGTGTGAATGATGTCGTTGTTCAAGGTGCTGAACCTCTTTATTTCTTAGATTATATTGCATGTGGTAAAGCCATTCCTGAAAAGATTGAAAACATTGTTAAGGGAATTGCAGATGGTTGTGAAATGGCAGGTTGTGCACTTATTGGTGGAGAAACCGCTGAAATGCCTGGAATGTATAGTGAAGAAGATTATGACCTTGCTGGATTCACGGTAGGTGTGGCAGAAAAGTCTAAATTAGTAACTGGTGAAAACATAAAATCTGGCGATGTCTTAATCGGCCTATCTTCAAGTGGAATTCATAGTAATGGCTATTCGCTAGTGAGAAAAATCCTTCTAGAAGATGCTAAGCTTAATCTTCATGAAACCTATGATGGCCTAGAGCTGCCATTAGGTGAAGAGCTTTTACGTCCTACAAAAATCTATGTAAAGCCTTTACTAGAAGTAATGAAAGAAAATGAAATCAAAGGGATGTCACATATTACAGGTGGCGGATTCATCGAAAATATTCCACGTATGTTACCTGCTGGTTTGGGTGCAGAAATCGATTATGGTTCATGGCCAATTCCACCTATTTTTGATTTCTTACAACAACACGGTAACCTAGATAAAAAAGAGATGTTTAATATTTTTAATATGGGAATCGGAATGGTGTTAGCCATCGATGTAGCTAAATTACATCCTGTTATTCAAAAGCTAGAAGAAGCTGGAGAAAAAGCGTATATTATTGGTCGAGTTACGAATGAAGAGGGAGTTTCATTTGGTGGGGGAGTCCTTGCATGAAAAATATAGCAGTCTTTGCTTCTGGTAGTGGGTCTAATTTTGAAGCGATTATGAACTCAATAAAAAATGGAGAGCTAGATGCACACGTAAGTCTAGTTGTTTGTGATAAGCCAGGTGCAAAAGTCATTGAACGAGCTGCTAAATATGGTGTTGATAGCTTTGTTATCTCTCCGAAAAACTTTGAAAGTAAGGTTGCATATGAAAGAGAGATCACTAAGAAGTTACTAGAAAAAGAGATTGATTTTATCGTGTTAGCAGGATATATGAGGTTAATTGGAGAAACGTTATTATCACAGTTTAAAGGGAAAATTGTGAATATACATCCTTCGTTGCTACCGTCATTTCCTGGACTGGATGCAGTTGGTCAAGCATTCCGTGCTGGTGTAAAGGTAACAGGTGTTACTATTCATTATGTAGACGAGGGAATGGATACTGGGCCTATCATTGAACAGGCGGTTGTCTCAATTACAAATAATGAAACGATAGAGACATTAGAAAAGAAAATTCATGAAGTCGAGCACACATTATATCCACAAACATTACAGACTTTATTTTTACAGAATAAATAGATCTATTTTATAAAAGGGCGGAGGAATCGAAAGTGGCAATTAAGAGAGCGCTTGTCAGTGTATCAGATAAAAACGGGATTGTTCCATTTGTAAAAGAGCTTGCTGCTGCTGGTGTTGAAATTATCTCAACTGGTGGTACGAAAAAAACTCTTGAGGAAAATGGTGTCAAGGTAATCGGTATATCAGAGGTAACAGGATTTCCTGAAATGCTAGATGGTCGTGTCAAAACATTACATCCGATGATTCACGGTGGATTACTTGGAATGCGTACTAATCCTGATCATGTAAAACAAATGCAAGAGCATAATATTACACCAATCGATTTGGTTGTTGTAAATCTTTATCCATTCCAACAAACGATTGCAAAGCCTAATGTAGAATTTGAAGACGCAATTGAAAATATTGATATCGGTGGACCAAGCATGCTTCGTTCGGCTGCTAAAAATCATCAAGATGTAACGGTTGTTGTAGACCCAACTGATTATCAAGTCGTTTTAAAAGAGACAATCGAAAATGGTGAGGTCTCAGCAGCAACGAAAATGAGGCTTGCTGCGAAAGTGTTCCGTCATACAGCAGCTTATGATGCATTAATTGCGGAATATTTAACGAATGCTGTTGGAGAAGAGAGTCCAGAAAAACTAACGGTTACTTTTGAGAAAAAACAAGACCTTCGCTATGGTGAAAACCCTCATCAAGCAGCTACATTTTATAAGAAACCATTAGGATCAAGCTTTTCAATTGCGGCTGCAAGTCAGTTACATGGCAAGGAATTATCTTTTAACAACATTAATGATGCGAATGCTGCATTACAAGTGGTTCGTGAATTCACAGAGCCTGCAGCTGTAGCTATTAAACATATGAATCCATGTGGTGTGGGTGTTGGTGAAAACATTGGTCAAGCATTTACGAAAGCTTATGATGCAGATTCAACTTCGATCTTCGGTGGAATTATTGCTCTTAATCGTGAAGTAGACTGTGAAACAGCATTAAAAATGCACGAAATCTTCTTAGAAGTGATTATTGCACCATCTTTTACAACCGAGGCACTTGAAGTACTAACAGCTAAGAAAAATCTTAGATTGTTAACAATTGACTTTTCAGCTAATCAAAAAGTAGAAGACCGTTTAATGTCTATCCAAGGCGGACTTCTTGTTCAGGATGATGACTTGTTTACACTAGAGGATGCAACAATCGCTATCCCAACTAAGCGAGAGCCAACAGAAAAGGAATGGGCTGATCTTAAGCTTGCGTGGAAAGTAGTTAAGCATGTTAAATCAAATGCAATTGTATTAGCACAAGACTCAATGACTGTAGGAGTAGGTGCTGGTCAAATGAACCGTGTAGGAGCAGCAAACATCGCCATTTCCCAAGCGGGTGAAAGAGCAAAAGGCTCAGCACTTGCATCAGATGCCTTCTTCCCAATGGATGACACCGTTGAAGCAGCAGCAAAAGCTGGTGTAACAGCAATTATCCAACCAGGAGGATCCATCCGAGATGAAGACTCTATTAAAAAAGCCGATGAATACGGAATCACAATGGTATTTACTGGAGTGCGTCACTTTAAACATTAATTACTTAAACCATCCTAACGTTGTGGACGAATTAGTCCTTCATTGATTGCACAACTTATATACTTAAACCATAGTGGATTGGAGCGAAAGGCACATGACTCCTGCGGGAAATGAGGGATATCCGGTGAGACCCCGCAGGCGTAGCCGAGGAGGCTCACATCCCTCCCCGCGGAAAGCAAGTGCCTGTAGCGAAAAGGAACGGTCAAAGTTCATAGTAAAAACAATATACGTTGACCCCTTATTACAGTAAAGGCAGGTGTAAGTAAATGAAAATCTTAATTATTGGCCGTGGTGGACGTGAGCATACAATTGCCTGGAAAGTTTCACAAAGCGAAAAGGTTCAACAAATCTTTGTGGCACCAGGAAATGATGGAATGAAGAATGTTGCCTCCTTAGTTGATATCGATGAAACAGACCTAGACCAACTAGTCATGTTTGCGAAAAAAGAAGAAATCGATTTAACCATTGTTGGTCCAGAAGTACCTCTTACTCAAGGTGTTGTAAATCGTTTTGAAGAGCAAGGCTTGCTTATCTTTGGCCCATCAAAAGAAGCTGCGATTATTGAGGGAAGTAAAACATTTTCAAAAAATCTAATGAAAAAATATGATATTCCTACTGCAGAGTATGAAGCATTTACCTCTTATAATGATGCGAAAGCCTACATTGAAAAGAAGGGTACCCCAATTGTACTAAAAGCCGATGGACTTGCTGCAGGGAAAGGTGTCGTTGTGGCAATGACACTTGAAGAAGCACTACAAAGCCTGCATGAAATGATGGAAGAAGCTAAGTTTGGTGAAGCGAGCTCTAAAGTTGTCATAGAAGAGTTCTTAGAGGGGGAAGAATTTTCTCTAATGGCTTTCGTGCGCGGAACGAAGGTGTACCCAATGGTTATATCTCAAGACCATAAGCGAGCTTATGACAATGATGAAGGGCCGAATACGGGGGGAATGGGAGCATACTCACCGGTACCACAGATTTCTGAGGAAGTAGTTGCAGGAGCCGTTAAAACTATTTTAGAACCGACGGTTAAAGCTATGTCTCAGGAGGGGAGAGCTTTCACTGGGATTTTGTACGCAGGGCTAATCTACACCGCTACTGGACCTAAGGTAATTGAATTCAATGCTCGCTTCGGAGATCCGGAAACACAAGTTGTCTTACCTAGACTTGAAAACGACCTAGTTGACGTCATTTTACGATTATTAAATGATCAAGAGGTTACATTATCGTGGTCACCAAACGCTGTGCTAGGAGTAGTCCTTGCAGCGGAAGGCTATCCAAACGGATATAAAAAAGGCGCTGTTATTCAAGGTCTAGAAACATTAGATAAAGAAACACTCGAATTTCATGCAGCTACAACTAATGATTCAGGCTTAATTAAAACAAATGGTGGTCGTGTATTGGTTATTGCTTCAAGCGGTGAAACCATTGCTGAAGCAAAAGCAAAGGTTTATAAAGAGCTGGAAAAAATCACATGCGATGAATTGTTCTATCGTAAAGACATCGGGTATCGTGCTATCTCACCCGTTTCTTTTTCCTAATATAAGCAAAGGAAATAGCAACTATTCCACCAATCAAAGTGATAAGTACAAAGCTCATATCTGTTAAATATTCAAAAAACACAACAACAACTCCTTTATTTAGGGCCAGTATCTCCTGCTGGCCCTTTTCTATAGTTTATTGCTTTAACGCACTGGGGGTCAGGCCCCGTTAGACATATTTAGGTTGGGTTGATTACTGTTTCTTCTTGTTTTTCTTCTTGCTTGTTTTCTTGGTAGTTTTCAAATAGTGCTGTTAGGGGGCAGAATCTGGTGATTCCTTCGCCTACTTTCATTCCACCAAGCATAGCTACTACGATGTAGGAGAAGCTGTTCCATGGACGTTTTACAAGCTTAGAGGTTGCCCAAGCAAGCATGGTAAAGCCACATGTAATTCTAACGAGTGCATTTACGATTCCGATATTTGGTCTCATAGTTAAAGTTAACCTCCATATTCAAATAGTTTTTAAATATTAACAAAATATTTTGAATAAATTTACAAACTCTTTAATGCGGTGAATTAATTAATATGGTACGATAGTAATAACAAATTTTGGTGTATATAGACAAAGTAACAAATGGGGGATGTTCATGCTAGATCAACGCTATCGCTGGAAAAATAAACAACTAAGAGAACATGTTGCCGTTTTAGATGGAAAGAAGTCACCTTCTCTTTTGTTACAAAATGCTACCTATCTAAATCAGGCACTACGAAAGTGGATAACGGCAAACATTTGGATTTATGAAGATCGTATTGTCTATGTTGGTGACCTGCTTCCTGGGCAAACTGAGAACTGTGAAATCATGGATTGTGATGGTTTATATCTAGTTCCAGGCTATATTGAACCACATGCTCATCCTTTTCAGTTATATAATCCCCACTCATTTGCTCAATATGTATCACAAACTGGGACAACTACTCTTATCAACGATAATATGATGCTAGCCTTACAGTTATCAAAAAAGAAAGCGTTTTCTTTTTTGCGGGAGATGAGAACAATACCTGTTACGATGTATTGGTGGTGTCGCTTTGATCCTCAGACTGAGATTCTTGATGAGGAGGATGTGTTCTCACATAGTAATATTAAATCGTGGCTTGAGCATGATGCTGTGTTACAGGGTGGAGAATTAACTGGGTGGCCGAAGTTACTAGATGGAGATGACTTAATGCTTCACTGGATTCAGGAAGCCAAAAGAATGCGCAAACAAATCGAAGGGCATTTTCCAGGTGCTTCTGAAAAAACGTTAGCCAAACTTAAATTATTAGGTGCGGACTGTGACCATGAATCGATGACCGGTAAAGATGTGTTAAATCGGCTATTACAGGGGTACACTACATCTCTTCGGTATTCATCAATAAGACCAGACCTACCAGTTTTATTAGATGAAATGCATGAGTTAGGTATTGATCAATATGATCGTTTGATAATGACTACAGATGGTTCCACACCTTCTTTTCATGAAGAAGGCGTAGTTGATAAAATGATAAAGATCGCAATAGATAAAGGTGTACCACTCATAGATGCTTATAATATGGCAACATTAAATATTGCTAGACATTATAATATTGAATACTTACATGGAAGTATTGCAACGGGCCGAGTAGCTAATATTAACTTTCTAGAGGCAAAAGATCAGCCAACCCCTCTTTCGGTTCTTGCTAAAGGAAAATGGGTAAAGAAAAATGGAGAATCTGTATCAGCGTTTCATGATGTTGACTGGGTTAGTCATGATTTGAGTTTACTAGATTTAAATTTCGAGCTCACAATGGACGACCTCCAATTTTCAATGCCATTTGGATTATCCATGGAAAATGCAGTCATTATAAAACCTTACTCGATCACAATTGATGTATCAAATGATGATATTTCTATGAAGCATGATGAAAGTTTCTTAATGTTAATTGACAGAAAAGGAAAATGGCGAATTAATACGGTTATCAAAGGTTTTGCAACCCATGTATCAGGTTTTGCAAGTTCCTTTTCAAATACGGGGGATATTATCCTAATTGGAAAGAATAAAAACGATATGCTCCTAGCGTTCAACCATATGAAAGAAATTGGAGGAGGCATTGTTCTTGCAGAGGACGATACCATTATTCATGAAATACCATTAAAACTAGCAGGGGTCATGTCTAATAAAAAGGTAGAAGAAATAATAGAAGAAGAAAAAGCGTTAACAGCTTTACTGCGAGAAAGGGGTTATTCATTCTCAGACCCAATTTATACTCTGTTGTTTTTATCATCTACTCACCTACCTTATATTAGAATTACACCACAAGGAATTTATGATGTTATGAATAAAATTGTACTCTTTCCGTCAATAATGCGTTAAAATGTAAAAGAAAATCGAATAGCAAACGATACTACCCAAAGGTTGTGTTTACAAAATGAAACATAAAATGTTCTGTTTTTTAATTGCGCTACTGATACTTAGTACTGGATGCAGCAAACAACAAGAAGTAGTAAAAGTTGAGCCGGAGATTGAAACTGAAGAGAAAGACGTGGTTGAAGAAGAAACTGAGGCTGATCCTCCTGAACAGGTATTTGATCACACATACCCTCTTACAGGAATAGGAACAAATGATAGTGTCGATTATCGTGCAGTAGCGGTTACAGTGAATAATCATCCAAAAGCAAGACCACAGACAGGATTACATAAAGCGGATATTATCTATGAGGTTCTAGCTGAAGGAAATGTCACACGTTTTGTAGCGATTTATCAAAGTGAAAAGGCTGAGATTATAGGACCAGTTAGAAGTGCAAGGGACTACTTCATAGACTTATCGAAAGGCTTTAATGCTTTCTACATCGCTCATGGATGGAGCCCTAAGGCAAAACAAATGCTAGAATCTGGAAAAGTTGACAATATAAATGGGCTCTTTTATGATGGTACACTTTTCTGGCGGTCAAAGGATAGAAAAGCCCCTCATAATTCTTATATCTCTTTTGAAAATATTGAAAAGGGTGCTGAAAAGAAGAACTATGACCTTACAGTAAAACCAAAATCCTATACCTTCCTCACTGAAGAGGATATAGCGAATCTAGATGGTGATGCTTCTAATCATGTCACGATTGCCTATGATTCAAGTAAGACGTGGAAAGTAGAATATAACTACGATTCACAATCAGAAAAATACAACCGCTATAGTGCTGAAGTTCAAACGGTTGATAAAGAGAGTAAGTCACCAGTTTTATTAGACAATATTTTTATTGTTGAAATGGACCATAAAGTAATCGATAAGGCAGGCCGAAGAGACATAAATTTAACCTCGGGTGGAAAAGGATGGCTTTTACAAAAAGGGTTAAAGACAGAGGTTGAATGGAAAAATGTCGAAGGAAGAATTATTCCATTCAAAGACGGTACAGAAATTGGATTCGTTCCGGGTAAAACCTGGATTAATATAGTACCTACTTTAAAAGCTGTTACATTTGATGAAAATTAAATAAAGGAGATATCAATTATGCAGATAAATAAGTTACGTGGGCAGGAATTAGATCAGCTGTTCAATGCAATTCTTTCTTTAAAAGATATTGAAGAGTGCTACCGCTTTTTCGATGATTTATGTACGATTAATGAAATCCAATCTCTATCACAACGTTTAGAGGTTGCAAGAATGCTTCAAGAAGGTTTTACATATCATAAAATCGAAACAGAGACAGGTGCAAGTACTGCTACAATCTCACGTGTAAAGCGATGCTTAAACTACGGAAACGATGCGTATACAATGGCTTTAGATCGACTTAAAGACAATAAAGAAGAAACGGTTGAAAGCTAAGATCAATCTATAAAAACCCCGCAGTTGTTTAATTGACAACTGTGGGTTTTTTTGTACCCTTCTTCTCTTTAATCATCTAATCATATTTTGGTATAATGGAATAATGGAAAAGGAATGGAGGACCACTATGTACGATTTTAGAGAGTGGCGACATGTGTTTAAGCTCGATCCAAATAAAGAAATAGATGACGATCAATTGGAAAAGATATGTGAGTCTGGTACGGATGCAATTATTGTAGGTGGAAGTGATGGTGTATCTCTTGATAATGTTCTTAGCCTTATGTCAAGAATACGCCGATACACGGTCCCATGTGTATTAGAAGTTTCTACAATCGATTCCGTTACACCTGGATTTGATCTGTATTTTATTCCAACTGTTTTAAATAGTAATGACACTAGATGGATTACAGGACTTCATCATGAAGCCGTAAAACAGTTTGGTGATATTATGAACTGGGATGAAATTGTAGTTGAAGGCTACTGCATCCTAAATGAGGATTGTAAGGCAGCAAAGCTTACCAATGCAAATACTAATTTAGAAATAGATGATATTATTGCTTATAGTAGGATGGCAGAAAAGTTCTATAATCTTCCTATTTTCTATCTGGAATATAGTGGGACATATGGAGATGAAGCAGTTGTTAAAAAGGTAAAAGGTAGCCTTGAAAACACGAAGTTATTTTACGGCGGGGGCATTTCAACGAGTGAACAAGCAGCAGCAATGGGAGATATTGCTGACACAATTGTAGTCGGTAACATCATTTACAGTGATTTAAACACAGCTTTAAAAACAGTGCAAGCTGTTAAAAAGACAAGTTTGTAAAATAGAAAACTTTACTATAAAATAAGAACATACGTTCATATCATATAAAAGTACTTTAGGCGGTGAAAAGATGCAATTTATCAGTGAAAGATTACTTTCCGGTTTAAATAAAGAACAACAAGAAGCAGTTAAAGCAACAGATGGTCCACTCCTAATCATGGCTGGAGCAGGAAGTGGAAAAACAAGAGTACTTACCCATCGAATCGCCTATTTAATGGCTGAAAAAGAAGTTGCACCTTGGAACATTTTAGCGATTACCTTTACAAATAAGGCTGCTAGAGAAATGAAAGAAAGGGTCCACAAAATAGTAGGACCAGTAGCAGAAGATATATGGATTTCTACCTTCCACTCCATGTGTGTAAGAATCCTGAGAAGGGATATAGATCGAATCGGTATTAACCGTAATTTCACGATATTAGATACAACCGATCAGCTTTCGGTTATTAAAAACATTCTTAAAGATAAAAACATAGACCCGAAAAAATTTGATCCTCGTAGTCTTTTAGGGTCTATTAGCAGTGCGAAAAATGAATTAACGACCGCAGAAGATTATGCTAAAACAGCAGGTGGCATGTATGACGGGGTTGTTAGTAGTGTCTACACTGAATATCAGAAACGGCTAAAGAAGAACCAGGCACTAGATTTTGATGATCTCATTATGACTACCATTCAATTATTTACTAGGATTCCTGAGGTGCTTGAATTTTACCAGCGCAAATTTCAATATATCCATGTTGATGAGTATCAGGATACAAACCGTGCGCAATACATGTTAGTGAAACTACTAGCATCTAGGTTCAAAAATATATGTGTTGTAGGTGACTCAGATCAATCCATTTATCGTTGGCGAGGAGCGGATATTAGCAATATCCTTTCATTTGAAAAGGATTATACTCATGCTACTACCATCATGCTTGAGCAAAATTACCGTTCTACTCAAAGAATTCTACGTGCCGCAAATGAAGTAATCGAAAAGAACTCCAATCGTAAGCCTAAGAAATTATGGACTGAAAATATGGAAGGCAACAATATTACGTATTTCCGTGCGGATAGCGAATTTCTAGAGGGGCAATTTGTTGCAGGGAAAATAAAGCAATTAGTAGATAGTGGTGATAGAAAATACTCAGATTTCGCCATTTTATACCGAACAAATGCTCAATCGCGTGTAATGGAGGAAGTTTTACTTAAATCAAATATTAATTACACAATTGTTGGTGGGATAAAGTTCTATGACAGAAAAGAAATCAAGGATATTCTTGCTTATTTACGCGTAGTCGCTAATCCTGATGACGATATTAGCTTAACAAGGATTATAAATACCCCTAAACGAGGTGTTGGTGCTTCTTCGGTTGACAAGATTGCAAACTATGCAACTGCACATGATTTATCCATGTTTCAGGCATTAGAAGAAATCGAGCAGATAGGATTAAGCGGCAAAATCTACAATGCTCTCGTTGAATTCCGTAATCAAATTAATAATTGGGTCAACATGCAAGAGTATTTATCGGTGACTGAATTAGTGGATGAGGTATTAGATAAAACAGGTTACCGTGAAATGCTAAAAACCGAAAAAACACTCGAAGCACAAAGTAGACTTGAAAACATCGATGAGTTTCTATCTGTTACAAAGAACTTTGAAGAAAAAAATGAAGATAAAAGTTTAGTCGCGTTCTTAACCGATTTGGCTCTCGTTGCAGATATTGATAAATTAGAAGAAGATGATCAAAACAAAGGCGATGCAGTAGTACTAATGACTTTACACTCAGCCAAAGGACTAGAGTTCCCTGTTGTATTTTTGATTGGTCTTGAGGAAGGTGTATTCCCGCATAGTCGTTCCTTAATGGAAGAAGATGAAATGGAAGAAGAAAGACGTCTTGCATATGTAGGAATCACAAGAGCTGAAGAAGAACTGTTTATCACAAACGCACAAATGAGAACTTTATTTGGACGTACGAATATGAATCCTGTTTCTCGTTTTATAAGTGAAATTCCTGCTGATCTAATTGAAGATTTGCGTGAAAAGTTAATGGAAGAAGAAAGGCAACAAAGGCAGCAAAGACAACAAAGACAGCAAAGGTCGCAAACTTCACCATTTGATATTTCATCATTTTCAAATACTAGACAGCCTGAAAGAAGAGCAACGATTAGCACAAGTATGTCTTCAACTGGTGGAGATGAAATCGGCTGGAAAGTAGGAGACAAGGCAGCCCATAAGAAATGGGGAGTAGGTACAGTGGTTAGTGTGAAAGGCGAAGGAGAATCCAAGGAGTTAGATATTGCCTTTCCAAGTCCGGTAGGTATAAAGAGACTACTGGCTAAATTTGCACCGATTACTAAAGAATAGGTACCAGTATTAGTATTGATTGCTTTTTATGACATGATGAAAGGAACCGATGCATGGACAAACATACTGCACAAGGTCGCGTTCAAGAATTACAAGAGTTACTAAATCGATATAACTATGAATATCATGTAATGGATACGCCTTCTGTTTCGGATGCTGAATATGATGCCTTATTGCGTGAATTAGTAGAACTTGAAAGTCAATTTCCAGAATTTAAAACAGTAGACTCTCCTACACAACGAGTAGGGGGTACAATTTTAGATGCATTCGATAAAGTCGAACATCGAACACCCATGCTTAGTCTAGGAAATGCCTTTAGTGAGCAAGACTTGCGTGATTTTGACCGGAGAGTAAAACAGGTTGTTGGAAATGATGTTTCCTATGTTTGTGAGATGAAAATTGATGGACTTGCTGTTTCTCTTCGATATCAGGAAGGGGTCTTTGCACAAGGAGCAACACGCGGTGATGGAAGTATTGGTGAGGACATTACCGAGAATCTTAAAACAATCCGATCGATTCCGTTAAAACTAAACAAAGAACTTAGTATTGAGGTACGTGGCGAAGCGTTTATGCCAAAAAAATCCTTTGAAGCACTAAACGAAATAAGACAAGCCAACGATGAGATGCTATTTGCAAATCCGCGAAATGCTGCTGCAGGATCTTTAAGACAACTAAATCCTAAGTTAGCTGCAAAACGAAATCTCGATATTTATGTTTATAGTATTGCAGACCTAGGTGAAACTGGAGTCACTTCCCATAGTGAAGGTCTTGATCTTCTTGATAAGCTTGGTTTTAAAACAAACCCTGAACGAAGAAAATGTGGGTCAATTGAAGAAGTTATTCAATTTGTTGACGGATGGGTCGAAAAAAGACCTAAACTTGCCTATGACATTGATGGAATCGTTATAAAAGTTGATTCATTAGAGCAACAATCACAGTTAGGTTTTACCGCTAAAAGTCCTAGGTGGGCAACCGCTTATAAGTTCCCAGCAGAGGAAGTAGTCACTAAGCTTATAGATATAGAGTTAAGTGTTGGTAGAACAGGAGTAGTAACACCTACTGCAATTTTGGAGCCTGTAAAAGTAGCGGGTACGACGGTTCAACGTGCTTCCCTGCATAATGAAGACCTTATAAGAGAAAAGGACATCAAGATAGGGGATTTTGTCGTTGTAAAAAAAGCGGGTGACATTATTCCTGAAGTAGTTAACGTTCTTGTTGAACGACGTACAGGTGAAGAACAAACGTTTAATATGCCGACAGAGTGTCCTGAATGCGATAGCGAATTAGTTCGTTTAGAAGAGGAAGTTGCTCTTCGTTGTATCAATCCAATGTGTCCTGCTCAAATTCGTGAGGGGTTAATCCATTTTGTATCTAGAACAGCAATGAACATCGAAGGTCTTGGTGAAAAAGTTATCGCTCAACTATTCCAAGAGAAATTAATTACAAATGTAGCTGATATTTATAAACTTCGTAAAGAACAACTTATCCAATTGGAACGCATGGGTGAAAAGTCAGCAGATAACTTAATCAATGCGATCCAAGCATCAAAACAAAACTCACTTGAGAAACTTTTATTTGGACTTGGAATTCGTCACGTTGGTGCTAAGGCAGCTAAAACATTAGCACAGCAATTTGAAACGATGGATAGATTACTTAAAATAACAGCAGAAGAGCTAATTGCAATAAATGAAATTGGTGAAAAAATGGCTGATTCCATTGTTACTTATTTTTCTGCTCCCGAAGTATCTGAGCTCATTGAAGAACTTCGATCTCTCGGAGTAAATCTTGAATACAAAGGTCCAAAGCTAGTAAACGCTGATGAAATTGATTCATACTTCGCTGGCAAAACCGTCGTATTGACCGGGAAATTAGAGATTTTATCTAGAAATGATGCGAAATCAGAAATTGAGGCTTTAGGTGGAAAAGTAACTGGAAGTGTAAGTAAAAGTACTGATTTAGTTATTGCTGGTGAGGCTGCTGGTTCAAAGCTAGACAAGGCTACTGAATTAGGGATTGAAGTGTGGGATGAGGAGCGTTTGATACAAGAATTAAAGAAATAAGAGGTGTATGTTTTGAAAAGCCTAAAAATACTATTGTTGGCGTTTGTTCTTCTCCTTTCAGGCTGTGCACCTACTTTTGATAAAGAAGAGGAAATTGTACAGGAAACGGATGAAGCAAAAGAGGAGACTGCTATAATTCCTAGATACAAAATATCGGATTCCTATTATCGCACGATATTACCATTCAAGCCAGGGGAAGCAAGAGGTCTTGTGGTAAGAAATTTAAGAACAAGACTAGATATTGACGAGTTTGAAACAGGACTGATGAGGATTGCGCAAGAATCGTTTCCGTCAGACCAATATCTGTATCAAGAAGGACAGAGAATACCAAAGAGTTCGATTGAAAAATGGCTTGAACGTAAGCAGACTCCTGCTCAACTAATCCAAAATAAAATGAAAGAAACAGATAATATTGGTCTTAACCCAGCGTTTGAGTATGATCCTAACAGTGGAGTATCGTACGAGGAACAAATGGATAAAAGTCCAATTTACTTTGCCCACATGCTAGAACATAATTATCTTATTAAAAATAAAAATGATAAAGTAGCTTTAGGTGGGGTAGTACTGGGAATTGCATTAAACTCTGTCCAATATTATAATCTTCCAGATAATCAAGGTGGTTATCCACGAGAAACGAAGATTGATACAGAGGTACTTGTTAGAGAAGGTAAAAAAATTGCCGAAGAAGTGTTAGCAAGAGTCCGTGAAATTGATGGGTTAGCAGAGGTACCTATTGTTATTGCCTTATTTGAGCAAGAGGAAGTTTCTTCAATTGCACCTGGGCACTTTGTTGCAAAAACAGGTGTGATAGAAAAAGGTAACAGAATCGACAAATGGGAAGACGTTAATGAAGAATATCATTTCTTCCCATCTTCTGCGGCTACAGATGAGTATAGAGAAGATGCGATGATGTTCCAAAACTTTAAAGACGATATCGATGAATTTTTCCCTAATTACACAGGTGTCATTGGAAGAGGGTTTTATAAAAATGAAGAACTTTACCAACTGACCATTGAAATTCCGATGCAGTTCTATGGCAAGGCAGAGGTCATCGGATTTACCCAATACATCACAGGTGAAATTATGGAACACTTCCCGAATTATTTCTCAATTCAAGTCTATATATCCTCTGAAAGCGGACCAGAAAGCATAATCGTACGTGATGCCGGACAAGAAGAACCATTTGTTCATATTTATAATTAATAAGCCAAAATGAAGATGGACATCAAAACCACGAGACTCCTGCGGGAATTGTAGTTGAAGTGAGATTCCACAGGCGCATAGCTTCGAGGAGGTAGGTTTTTTCAAGACAGTGAAAATAACCTTCCTCTCGCGGAAAGCGAGTGGCTTTGATGTCTATTTATGTAGAATATCCCCCAGTGAAAATTTTTACAATTGTGACTATTACCGCAACGTTTGAAGAATTCTACTACATTTAGTAGAATGGGATTTGTATGATGAAAACGTTTTTATATACAAAGGGAGGCGAAAGTAGAATGGTAGTACCTTATAAACATGAACCATTTACGGATTTTACTGTCGAGGCAAACAAGAAGGCATATTTAGCGGGTCTTGAGACAGTTGAGTCTTACCTTGGAAGAGACTACGACTTAATTATTGGTGGAGAGCGTATTTCAACAGATGACAAAATTGTATCTGTAAATCCATCAAACAGAGAAGAAGTTGTTGGTCGCGTTTCAAAAGCAAACCGTGAGTTAGCAGAAAAAGCAATGCAAATCGCAGATAAAACGTTCCAAACATGGCGCAAGACGAAGCCTGAAATGCGTGCAGATATATTATTCCGTGCAGCTGCAATCATCCGTCGTCGTAAGCATGAGTTTTCTGCTCTTTTAACAAAAGAAGCAGGTAAACCATGGAATGAAGCAGATGCTGATACAGCTGAAGCAATTGACTTCTTAGAGTATTATGGTCGTCAAATGCTTAAGTTAAAAGATGGTATTCCAGTGGAAAGCCGTCCAATCGAATACAACCGCTTTAACTATATTCCACTTGGAGTAGGTGTAATTATCTCTCCTTGGAACTTCCCGTTCGCAATCATGGCTGGTATGACTGCAGCTGCGTTTGTAACAGGTAATACAGTTTTACTTAAACCAGCTAGTACGACTCCAGTCGTTGCTGCGAAGTTTATGGAAGTACTTGAAGAGTCAGGCCTACCAGCAGGAGTAGTTAACTATATTCCTGGTAGTGGAGCAGAGGTTGGAGATTACCTAGTTGATCACCCACGTACTCGTTTTATCAGCTTCACAGGTTCACGTGATGTAGGACTTCGTATATTTGAACGTTCTTCAAAGCTTAACGATGGCCAAATTTGGTTAAAACGTGTAATCGCTGAAATGGGCGGTAAAGATACCATCGTTGTTGATAAAGAAGCTGATCTTGAATTAGCTGCTAAATCAATCGTGGCTTCTGCGTTTGGTTTCTCTGGACAGAAATGTTCAGCATGCTCTAGAGCAGTTATTCTAGAGGATGTTTATGATCAAGTAGTAGATCGCGTTGTTGAATTAACAAAAGAATTAAAATTAGCTGATCCAACTGATCAAACAACTAGCATGGGTCCTGTAAATGACCAAGGTGCGTTTGATAAGATTATGAGCTATGTTGAAATCGGTAAACAAGAAGGGAAACTTCTTCATGGTGGAGAAGGCGATGACTCTAAAGGCTGGTTCATCCAACCTACAATCTTCGGAGATGTTGCTGAAGATGCTCGCCTAATGAAAGAAGAGATCTTCGGACCTGTTGTAGCATTGTGCAAAGCAAAAGACTTTGATCATGCAATTGACATCGCAAACAACACTGAGTATGGTCTAACTGGAGCAGTTATTACTAATAACCGTGCAAACATTGAAAAAGCACGTGAAGACTTCCATGTTGGAAACCTATACTTTAACCGTGGATGTACAGGTGCAATTGTTGGATATCAACCATTTGGTGGATTCAACATGTCTGGTACAGACTCAAAAGCGGGTGGCCCAGACTATTTAGTTCTTCACATGCAAGCTAAAACTACATCAGAAATGCTATAAGCTTTAAACTAGCTTTATGGAAAGTCCCTCCTATCCGAGGGGCTTTTTTTATAACTTAAAAAGCTAACTATGTCTTTGTGAAAAAAATATTTTTGGGGAAATCGAAAGTTTTAAAAAAGAAAAATTTAACTAATTATATGTCTGAATTGTGACTAATTCCCAATTTAATTTTATTAATTTACATGAATAGATATGTCATTATAGCTGATATATTAAAAAAACGATTCAAAATTCCTCATAATTATACATTTTAAAAATAAAGTCAGAATTTTCAGTAAGACTAAAAATCTTATTTATGATAGAATAATCAACATGACGAAATACCTAGTCCATAAATTAGACGAATCATGAAATTGTATGTAACTGCATATTAATTTCATGTAAGACAGTCTTGGAGGTGATGAAATGGAATATTCGTTAACTGGAGCAACTTGGTTTTGGCTATTCGTGCCGATGTTAATCACAGTAGTCCTATCAGTTATATCGAATTTTACCGAGGGGAGAGAATAATTAATGGAACCAGCAGTTTTAGTAACATTTATCATTTATTTAATTGGTATGCTATTAATAGGTGTTGTTGCATATCGCATGACTAGTAATCTATCAGACTATGTATTAGGTGGAAGGCGACTATCACCAGGTGTTGCTGCATTGAGTGCAGGTGCCTCGGATATGAGTAGTTGGCTACTATTAGGTTTACCGGGTGCAGTTTACGCTTCAGGTGGTATGCCACAAATTTGGATTGCCGTTGGTCTAGCAATAGGTGCATACCTTAATTGGCAGTTCATTGCAAAACGTTTACGTAGCTATACTGAAAAGGCAAATGACTCGATCACGATTCCTGACTTTTTTGAAAATCGATTTAAGGATAGCTCGAAGTCTTTACGTGTCATTTCTGCATTAGTAATTTTATTGTTTTTTACTTTCTATACATCATCAGGTATGGTCGGGGGAGCCAAGTTATTTGAAGCTTCTTTTGGACTTACGTATAACCAAGCACTTTGGATTGGAGCAATTGTTATCATTTCCTACACCTTCTTAGGTGGATTCCTGGCAGTAAGCTGGACCGATTTTATTCAAGGTATCTTAATGTTCCTTGCGTTAATCGTGGTGCCAATTGTTGCAATCTCTAAACTTGGTGGTTGGGGCAATACGGTAAACACAGTAGGAGAAATTGATCCTGCATATTTAGATGTGTTTGCTGGAATGACCACTATAGGAATTATTTCTTTATTAGCATGGGGATTAGGTTACTTCGGTCAACCGCATATTCTTACTCGTTTCATGGCATTAAAATCTGTTAAAGATGTACCAAAAGCTCGTATGATTGGTATGACATGGATGGTATTTGCACTATTTGGTGCAGTATTCACAGGTTTTGCAGGTATTGCGTTCTTCGCGGATAATCCAATTGGAGATGGAGAGCAAGTGTTTATTCTATTCACTCAAGTTCTTTTTGATCCTTGGGTATCTGGTATTCTATTAGCAGCAATCTTAGCAGCTATTATGAGTACAATTGATTCACAGCTACTTGTATCTTCAAGTGCTCTTGCAGAGGACTTTTACAAAGCAATTCTTAAAAAGGATGCTTCTGAAAAAGAACTTGTATGGGTAGGACGTATTGCTGTTGCAGGTATCGCTCTAATTGCGATTCTATTAGCAGGTAATCCAGATAGCTCAGTATTAGCATTAGTAAGTTATGCTTGGGCAGGATTCGGTGCAGCATTTGGTCCAGTAATCATCCTATCGTTATTCTGGAAACGTATGAATCGTTGGGGTGCTTTAGCAGGTATGATTGTTGGTGCTGTAACAGTTGTTGTATGGAGTAAGCTTGGTACACCACTTTATGAAATTGTACCAGGGTTCATTCTAGCAACACTTGCTGTAGTTATTGTTAGCTTAGTAACAGCAGAGCCAGACCAAGAAATCCAAGATAAATTTGATGAAGTAAAAAATAGTTTATAAGATTAATAAGTTAAAAAACCTACTCGTTGAAACGAGTAGGTTTTTTTGTGGGAGGAAATTAAACTCCTGAATTAAATATCACTTAGAAATACGCAAAATGAAGTGAGATATTAAGCAGATAGACTGGAAATGAAGTTAAAACTAGGATACAAAGGAACATAAGGGTTCGGGGCAAGTCCATTCAAAGGAGAAACGAGTCAAATAAAAAGGAATCGGGCCAAATCTGGGAGGAATCGGGCTAAACTAATATAGAATCGGGCTAAATAAACACAAAATCGGGCCGACCAATATAGTGCTTGCCAAAACTCACTTCACGAAATAATCCCAAACAAAAAGCACGAGCAGTTTAATCACATGCCCGTGCTGTATCTAGATTACCAGTTTAAGTAGCCATTCTTCATCCGATAATCAACCAAATCTTGTACAGTAATTAATACTAAGCCATGCTTACGTGAAAATTTCACCAAATCACTTCTCCTTGCCATATGGCCGTCCTCTCCCATAATCTCACAAATAACAGCAGCTGGATAAAGGCCTGCTAACCTCATTAAATCAATGGAAGCCTCAGTCTGCCCTCTTCGATCCAATACTCCGTTGCTCTTGGCTTTTAGTGGAAATACGTGTCCTGGCCTTACAAAATCCTGGGGAGAGGCTTTAGAGTCAATTAACTTTAGAATCGTATGTGCTCTTTCAAACGCAGAGATACCAGTTGTAACCCCTTCTTTCGCATCTACTGATACCGTAAAAGCTGTTCGTAAAGATTCCTCATTATCTACCACCATCTGTGGCAGATTTAAAAAGTCTAAGCGATCCTCGAGCATTGGTGTACATATTAACCCTTTACCATAAGTAGCAATAAAGTTAATTTGCTCACCGGTTACTTTTTCGGCGGCCATGACAAGGTCTCCCTCATTCTCACGGCTTTCATCATCCTGAATGATGACCATCTTTCCTTTTCTTACTTCTTCAATTGCCATTTCGACACGACTAACAGCTGTCTTTGCCATTCAAAAACCTCCATAAAATAGATTTTTGAATTTCCTACAACCGGAAAAAGAAAATGCCTAACTATTAAGAACTAGTTAGGGCATACAGGAATAAGCCTATTGTAATGGATTTTTAAAATATCCTTACAAACAGACTCCTCTACCTTCTCCCATCCGGACTATACCGTCGGCCTTAGAGTTACACTAAGTCAGTCATTGAAATATACATCACAATGAGTCGCGGGCTTAAGCTAAAAAGCTATCACCGCCGGTCAGGAATTTCACCATGCCCCGAAGGTTGTATTCAATTCATGTAAGATTATACCATTTAAAGAACATGGTTGAGAAGAAATAGACACTCTGGTTGATTTCATGCGATATACTCTGATATTATCAGAATAATTAACGGACGACTTAAATGGGGGTGGGGCAGTTGACTAGAATTTCAATTGACCAAGTAAAGCATGTAGCTAACTTAGCGAGGTTAGCAATAACGGAAGAGGAAGCGAATAATTTCAAAACACAATTAGAAGCAATCATTACATATGCTGAGCAGTTAAATGAGGTAAATACAGATAATATTGAGCCTACTACGCATGTACTTAAAATGAAAAATGTATTGCGAGAGGACGTACCTAAAAAAGGATTGCCACTAGAAGAAGTGTTGAAAAATGCACCAGACTTAAAGGATGGACATATACGTGTTCCGTCAATCATTGAATAGGGGGAGCTTAGTGTATGTCACTATTTGACTATAAAATATCAGAACTTCACCAATTTTTACATAAGAAAGAGATACGTGTTACTGATCTTGTTCAGGAATCCTTTAAACGAATAAATGAAGTTGACGATAAGATTGAAGCTTTTCTAACGTTAGATGAAGAAAACGCAATGAACTACGCTAACACATTAGATGAAGCACTAGGAAAAAAAGATGAGTTCGGCCTGCTTTTTGGGTTACCGATTGGAATCAAGGATAATATTGTTACAAAAGGACTAAGAACAACATGTGCGAGTAAAATACTTGAGAACTTTGATCCAATTTATGACGCAACAGTTGTTCAAAAGCTAAAGGATGCGGAGACTGTTACGATAGGGAAATTAAACATGGACGAGTTTGCCATGGGTTCTTCAAACGAAAATTCTAGCTTTAAGAAAACGAAGAATCCTTGGAATACCAATCATGTTCCCGGGGGTTCAAGTGGAGGCTCTGCTGCTGCCGTCGCTGCAGGAGAAGTTCTCTTTTCATTAGGATCAGACACGGGAGGTTCTGTTAGACAGCCTGCCTCATTCTGTGGGGTTGTAGGGCTAAAACCTACCTATGGTCGTATCTCTCGTTACGGACTTGTGGCATTCGCGTCGTCGTTAGATATTATTGGACCGGTTACAAGAAACGTAGAAGATAATGCTTATTTATTACAAGCCATTGCAGGAGTAGACCCAATGGATTCCACATCAGCGAATGTAGATGTTCCTGATTATTTATCATCGTTAACTGGTGATGTTAAGGGTTTACGAATTGCTGTTCCAAAAGAATATCTTGGGGAAGGGGTAAGGGACGATGTTCGCCAGTCTGTCCTGAATGCTTTAAGGGTACTCGAAGGGTTAGGTGCAACCTGGGATGAGGTATCTTTACCACACTCAAAATACGCACTAGCAACCTACTATTTATTATCATCCTCTGAAGCGTCGGCAAACCTAGCTCGTTTTGATGGTGTTCGTTATGGTCATCGTACGGATAATGCCGAAAGCTTACTTGAAATGTATAAACAAACACGTAGTGAAGGCTTTGGAGATGAGGTTAAGCGCCGTATTATGCTCGGTACCTTCGCATTAAGCTCTGGATATTATGATGCCTATTATAAAAAAGCGCAAAAAGTTCGTACGTTAATTAAGAAAGACTTTGAGGATATATTTGAGAACTATGATGTAATAATTGGCCCTACTGCACCTACGCATGCTTTTAGATTGGGCGAAAATACAAAGGACCCAATGACAATGTATGCAAATGATATTTTAACGATCCCGATGAACCTAGCTGGAGTACCTGCAATCTCTGTACCTTGTGGATTCTCCAAAGGATTACCACTAGGCTTACAAATCATTGGAAAACATTTTGATGAAAGCACAATATTCCGGGTTGCACATGCATTCGAACAAGCAACTGAACATCATAAAGCTAAACCACAACTGTAAGGGGGGAGAAAGATGAAATATGAGGTTGTCATTGGATTAGAGGTCCACGTAGAGTTAAAAACAAAATCAAAAATATTCTCAGCCAGTCCAACAGAGTTTGGTGCACCACCAAATACACAAACCTCTGTCATTGACTTAGGTTATCCAGGCGTCTTGCCTGTTCTGAATAAAACAGCAGTTGAATATGGAATGCGTGCCTCAATGGCGTTAAACTGCGAAGTAGCGACAGATACAAAATTTGATCGAAAAAACTACTTTTATCCTGATAATCCTAAGGCTTATCAGATTTCACAGTTTGATAAACCGATAGGTGAAAACGGTTGGATTGAAATTGAAGTAGATGGTGAAAAGAAGAAGATTGGAATTACTCGTCTACATTTAGAAGAGGATGCTGGTAAGCTAACTCATACAGGCGATGGATATTCTTTGGTTGATTTTAACCGACAAGGAACACCATTGGTTGAGATTGTATCTGAGCCGGATATGCGCTCGCCTGAGGAAGCGTATGCGTACCTTGAAAAATTAAAGGCAATCATTCAATATACAGGAGTTTCTGATTGTAAGATGGAGGAAGGATCCTTACGCTGTGATGCAAATGTTAGTTTGCGTCCAGTTGGTCAAAAGGAGTTTGGTACAAAGACAGAGTTAAAGAACTTAAACTCGTTTGCCTTTGTCAAAAGTGGGCTTGAATATGAAATAGCCCGTCAGGAGAAGGTTCTTTCTGAGGGTGGGGTCATTCAACAGGAAACACGTCGCTATGACGAGAATACAAAGGAAACGATTTTAATGCGTGTAAAAGAAGGTTCTGATGACTATCGTTATTTTCCAGAACCTGATCTAGTTGAATTACATATCGATGAAGAGTGGAAAGCGCGAGTTCGTGCTGACATTCCTGAGCTTCCGGATGCTCGGAAAAAACGTTATGTGGATGAGTTAGGTTTGCCAGTGTATGATGCAAATGTATTAACTCTTACCAAGGAAATATCTGATTTCTTTGATTCTACAGTTAAAGTTGGAGCAGATGCAAAACAGGCATCAAACTGGATAATGGGTGAATTATCCGCCTACTTAAATTCTGAACAAAAGTTGTTAGAGGACATACCCCTTACACCAAAAAGCTTAGCAGGAATGATTAAGTTAATTGAAGATGGAACTATTTCATCCAAAATTGCTAAAACTGTGTTTAAAGAATTGGTGGAGAATGGTGGAGATCCCGAAGCAATTGTAAAAGCGAAGGGACTCGTTCAAATTTCAGATGAAGGTGCTTTAACGAAAATCATTGTTGAAATTTTAGATGCGAACCCTCAATCGGTTGAGGATTATAAAAATGGTAAGGATAAGGCGATTGGTTTCTTAGTGGGACAAGTAATGAAGCAAACCAAAGGGCAAGCAAATCCTGGGGTTGTTAATAAGGTATTAGTGGAAGAGATAAAAAAGCGTTAGGATAATAGGAAAGTCGAGCCACCTCGTGCTCGACTTTATTGTTTTATAGTAACTAGCCTTCCTATTCCGGACTCAGAATCCGCTATTTTGCCAAAATGGCCATTTTTGAGAATGAAAGCGGACTGAGAATCCGCTATATGCAATAAAGAGTGGGAAAATGGCCAAATTTGAAGGGTTAACGGCCTTTGAGTCCGCGAAGGTAGAAAAAGGCCCCATTCGCAGCAGAATAACGGTATCTCAGTCCGCTAACCATCACGAAAAAATCACCTAGGAACATACAAACCAAATACCTCATCCCAATCCCATTTATCGTAATACCAATTTCCAATATCAATTGCTGGAATCCATTCCTTATGATTAGTACCTTCTGAGTCAGATATCCAGATACTTGCATTATCGCGGTTATTACGTACCCATACAACCTTGTCTCCAGTATACTGAGGTCGGAAATCACCTTCATTCTTCGATGGAGTAGAAAGTTGTGTTTGTTGCTGTGTATGAATATTTACTTTATATAATGCAGGTAAAGGCCTCTTCTCTTCATCTTCCCATTTAGATTCAGCAGACCTTGCTGTAACAATTTCCTTATCATTAATCCACGTTAAATCCCGATCTACTGAATTAGCTGGAGTAAAATCCTCAGTTTTCACATAAAGTGGATGATGAAGTTTTAAAGATTTATTACTAGTAGCCTCCCGTCCTTCCCCACTAATCGTGCCCAACAATGGATAGTTAGGTGCCCACTGCATCCACTCAACGTGATTTAGCATTTTATCAGCCTTGGTCAAAAGCTTGCCGTCCTTAGATACTATACATAAAGTATTAGAATCAGCTGACAGTGAAGCGGTCGGAATGAGTAAAAAGGCAATCCATTGGTTATCTTTCGACCATTTGAATGGGCTAGTAGATATAAAATACTCATTTTCAGCTACTGGTATTGAAACTAGCGGCTGGATTTTTTTTGACTCTATTAGGATTTCTGATAGTTCAATATCTGAATCAAGCTGATCCCCAGTTTTGGTTGAGATTAAAAATCCACTATCATCAGGTAACCATGAAAAATTTGAAATCGTAGAGGCGATCTGCTGAACATTCGTTAATGACATAACGTCAGCCATGTGAAGCTGACCCTTAGACTGAAAACCATCCCCCTGTTCCTTTGGAATTACCTGATAGGCAATCCTATTTGTAGCGGGTGCCCACTGGAAGTTATTTTTACTATTGGAATGAAGTTTGAAATGTTTATCTTGTTCAAGGCTATATAGCCAAAGCTCTCCTTCAAAAAGAGGTTTTTTGTTACCTTTTAAATAGGCAAGCCATTTACCGTCGAATGACCATTTTGGATAACTAATTGTATTGTCTGTAGAAATCTGCTTAGCTGTTTCATCAATTTTTATCCATAGTGTGCCATCCTTTATATAGGCAGCCTTTAAAGGAGTTGCATCTGCAGACACAGATAAGGGCAAAAGAAGTAAGAGAAATACTAGACCTAAAATAACACGTTGAAATTTATAAAACATAGGATTCCCCTTTCTTTGAGATAAGTGATTCGAAGGTAGTTTACCCTTATATCATAAAAATAAAAAACAGACCCCTATAAAAAGAGGTCTGCTATCATTCTTTCATTATTCACCTAAATCAACGTTATGGTAGACACGCTGAACATCTTCTAAATCTTCGAGTGCATCAATTAGTTTTTCGAATTGAGCTTGTGCATCTTCCGGAAGAGTAACGTCATTTTGAGCAAGCATCGTTAATTCAGCAACTGAGAATTCAGTAATCCCTGCTGATTTGAATGCTGCTTGAACAGCATGGAATTGCTCAGGTTCAGCATAAACAATAACTGCCTCGTCTTCCTCGATAATATCACGTACATCTACATCTGCTTCCATTAATAATTCAAGTACTTCTTCTGAAGTTTTACCTTCAATCCCGAAAACTGCTGTTGCATCAAACATATAAGAAACAGAGCCAGTCACACCCATATTTCCACCGTTTTTACCAAACGCAGCACGAACATTAGATGCTGTACGATTTACATTATTAGTTAGAGCATCAACAATAATCATAGAGCCGCTTGGCCCAAAGCCTTCATAACGTAGCTCATCATAACTTTCTTCAGAGCCACCCTTTGCTTTGTCGATTGCACGATCAATAATCACTCTTGGTACATTGTATGTCTTAGCACGTTCAAGTACAAACTTTAGCGCTTGATTAGATTCTGGATCAGGTTCTCCTGATTTTGCTGCTACATAGATTTCTAGAGCAAACTTTGAATAAACTCGACTAGTATTTGCATCCTTTGATGCTTTCTTTTCTTTGATATTGTTCCATTTACGACCCACAATGAACACTCTCTTTCCATTAATCTAAAATAAGCGATTCTTTTAAAGGATATCGCTAGCAACTAATTCTTGGACAACTCTGTCATCTATTATATCATAATTTTTTTTTAGCTAAATAATCAATATTTTTTAAAGGGTAGGATGCTTCTTTTAAAAAATTAGAGTTAAATAGACTTAATTAGAATTTTGTCATGAATATTGGTTTATCGAATAGTACAAGGTGCATAAAATGGGAGTATAAAGTAGATTGTTTGTGACCATAGCTTTACAGGAATTGATCCTACTCTTTATGCTAAAATTGATTAAACAGTTTAAATAAGCTATGATGTTAAATAGTGGCAAAAAGCCTATTCTTAAAAGTGTGGAAAAAATGGTCTTTACTAACATAAAATAATTTAAATAAATAATAGGATGATGGGTATGAAAAGAGCAAGAATTATTTACAATCCGACATCAGGACGAGAGATTTTTAAAAAGCATTTGCCAGATGTTTTGCAACGGCTAGAAATAGCGGGTTATGAAACGTCATGTCATGCAACAACAGGGGCTGGGGATGCAACAGATGCAGCTAGAATTGCAGCTGAAAGAAACTTCGATGTAGTCATTGCTGCTGGTGGAGATGGGACGATTAACGAAGTTGTAAATGGACTAGCCGAACAACCGTATCGACCAAAGTTAGGCGTAATTCCAGTTGGTACAACTAATGACTTTGCTCGAGCAATTGGAGTAAACGGCTCGATAGAAACTGCTGTAGGAGCTATCGTAGAAGGTATTACCGAACCTATCGATATTGGCCGTGTGAATGACAAGTATTTCGTAAACATTGCTGGTGGTGGCCGATTAACGGAATTAACCTACGAGGTACCTAGTAAATTAAAAACGATGCTTGGCCAACTAGCATATTATTTGAAGGGAATGGAAATTCTGCCTTCAATTAGACCTACTCACGTTGAAATTGAGTATGATGGTAAAGAATTTGAAGGAGAAATCATGTTATTCCTAGTATCACTTACAAACTCTGTAGGTGGCTTTGAAAAACTAGCTCCTGATTCCCGTTTAAATGATGGTTTATTCGATTTGATCATTCTTAAAAAAGCAAATCTAGCCGATTTCGTAAAAATAGCTTCACTTGCTTTACGTGGTGAGCACATAAATGATCCACATGTGATTTACACAAAAGCAAATCGAATAAAAGTAAATCCTACTGAAAAAATGCAGTTAAATCTAGATGGTGAATATGGCGGCTTGTTACCAGGAGAGTTCCTAAACCTGTACCATCATTTTGATGTATTTGTTTCTAAAGAAAAATCCCAATTCATGCATGACAATAGTTAAACCTGGCCACTTATGCCGGGTTTTTTTAGTGGCCAATTGGCAGATAGAGTTATAGTTGTGTTACAATCAGGTAAGCATTTTGACGAAAAGGAAGAAGAAAATATGACCAATACGCAAGTTCCAGTTGCAAAGAATGAATACTATGATGTTACCTTTGAAGACCTTACTCACGATGGAGCTGGGGTGGCAAAGGTTGAAGGGTTTCCGATCTTTGTGCAAAACGCCTTACCAGAGGAACGAGCTAAAATAAAAATAATCAAGGTGAAAAAAGGCTATGCCTTTGGCCGCTTAATTGAACTTCAAGAAAAGAGCCAAGACCGAGTGGATGCCCCATGTCCACTTTATAAAGAATGTGGTGGATGTCAGTTGCAACATCTAAGCTATAATGGGCAACTAAAAGCAAAACAAAAGCAAGTACAAGATGTCTTAGCGAGAATTGGGCATCTGAAGGATATCCATGTACACCCTGTATTAGGAATGGAAGATCCATGGAGATACCGTAACAAAGCACAGGTTCCTGTAGGGGAACGAGAAGGCGGCCTAGTTGCAGGATTTTATCAACAACGAAGCCATGAAATCATTAACATGGAAGCCTGTTTAATTCAGCAAGAAAAAAATGATCAGGTGATCCAAACGGTTAAAGCAATCTGTGAAAAATATGGTGTAACTGCCTATAATGAGGAAAAGTATAAAGGAACGATTCGTCATATTATGGCTCGTTATGGATTAGTTACCAATGAAATCATGGTTGTTCTAATTACAAAAACAAACGAGCTTCCAAATAAAGAAAAAATTATCGAAGAAATCCATACAAACCTACCAAATGTAAAATCAATTGTTCATAATATTAACCAGAAGCGAACAAATGTTATTTTTGGTGACGAAACCAATGTCCTATGGGGTGAAGAATACATTTATGATTACATAGGAGACATTAAGTTTGCGATTTCAGCACGGTCCTTTTATCAAGTAAATCCTGAACAAACAAAGGTGCTCTATGATAAGGCACTGGAGTATGCAAATCTAACCGGCGAGGAAACGGTCATAGATGCGTATTGTGGAATCGGAACGATTTCCTTATTCTTAGCCCAAAAAGCTAAAAAAGTATATGGGGTAGAGATAGTTCCAGAAGCAATTGAAGATGCAAAAAGAAACGCGTTGTTAAATGGAATTGAAAACGCAGAATTTGCTGTAGGCGAATCGGAAGTTGTCATCCCAAGATGGAAAGCAGAAGGGATTAAAGCTGATGTGATTGTCGTAGATCCTCCTCGTAAAGGGTGCGATGAAGCACTGCTAAATACAATTATAGAAATGAAGCCTAAGCGGGTTGTATATGTATCCTGTAACCCTGCAACTCTTGCTAGGGATTTAAAGATCCTTGAAGATGGTGGGTTTAAGACAGTTGAAGTTCAGCCGGTTGATATGTTTCCACATACAACGCATTGTGAGGCTGTTGCAAAAATTGAGTTTAGGATTGAATAAAAAATCAATGATATTCCGTAGACCATTTTTATAAAATGGTCTGTTTTTTTATTATTTAGAGTGCTCTTTGCTACTATAAATAGGATGGTTAATACCCAATATGGTAAAAGTAGATAGTTAGGGTACAATGGGATTTTAGAGGGGTGTCCCCTCTTGATTCCACTTGACCCATAAAGGAGTTGGTAAAATGACAACAATGATCTATAAAACAAGGCATCCTGTTATACTATCCGATTCATTGAAAAATGATGGTAATCTTTGCATCCCAATGAATAAATTGAGCGAGTATACTGGATTAGAACTTAAACCTGATGGTATATGTATTGAGGACACGTGTATTCCTCTTACAAAACTCCAGGAAAAAGAAATAATCCTACATGAAGAAAACTTATTTAATATTAGTGCGTTTTCGAGAATGATGGGTGAACCAATCGTTCATGATTCTGAGTATGATGTTTATGTCATTGGCGATGGCGGGTCTAACCAACAAAAAAATGGTACGACTCTTTCAGCACCAGATTTCACTCTTCCTGATTTCAAAGGAGTAAAACACACACTCTCTTCATATTTAGGTAAGAAGATTCTTTTAGTATCCTGGGCTTCATGGTGAGGATGTAGATTTGATCTGCCAGTTTGGCAGTCTCTTTATGAAGAATTGAAAGATGAAAACTTTATTATTATAGCCGTTGCCTTTGATACGGGAGGTATATCAGTTGTTAAAGAATGGATTGACAAAGCGAACCCTACATATCCGTGTCTTATTGATAAAAGTCACATTATTGCAGAATTATATAATATGGTGAATGTAACAAACGCTGTATGGATAAATGAAGAAGGTAAAATTGTAAGAGTGGCTGAACCTGCTGGATGGAATGACGGTTGGAGAACAAACAATCTTTCTGGATTGGAAGAGTCAAAAAACAACTATTACAATACTTTGCGAAAATGGGTTCAAACTGGAGATACAAATAAATATGTTCTCCAAGCAAATAAAGAAAACAATAGAATATCCGGACCTACCTATGAACAGTCCCTTGCTGCAGCAAATTTCAAGATGGGAATCTATTTAACAGAGCTTGAAAAGGTAGAAAAAGCAAGAAACTATTTTAATAAGGCGATCGAACTGTACCCAGAGAGTTGGAACTTCAAGCGCCAATCGTGGTCATTAATAGAGTCACAAGAAGAACAAAGAAGTAAATTCAAAGAGGCCCTTAAAGAATTAGAAGATAAACCCTATTATCCATTAATAGAATACAATGATTAACCAAAGGACATCGACTCGGCATAAAAAGAGAGCGACAGATTTCAACGTCTGTTGCTCCTTCTTTGTGTCTCTGTATTACCAAACATATAATTATATGATAAATACCTCTAAATATTGTTATTTCCAACATCTAATAACAATTTTTGATAATATATAAAGAAATTTTAAAGATGAGTAAGGAAATGGTGGTATATTAGAATATATGAAAGAGAGACTTATAGAATATACAGCGAAAGTGAGGGAGTAAAAATCGTGAATTTTAAAACGATTTTATTCACCGGTTTTGGAGTTGTCATCATTGCAATGAGTATTATCATAAGCCTTATCATCAATACATATTACAACCAGACACAGAAGATGAATGAGCTTGTAAATGATCGGTATAGTAAAATTGAACATGCCAATTCCATTAGATATGAAATGGGTGCTATTGATTTAGAGGGCGTGACGGAAAGTAACGTAACAAACCCCTCTACTAATCAAAGAGCTGAGAAGGCCTTCCAAAGGACTAACCAGAAATTAGTAGAGTTAGAGAAGCTGGTCAGTATTCAACAGGCTAAGGATATTCTAGCAAATATATCTAATCACTATAATTCTTTTAAACTGAGTTATGAAGAATTAGTAGTAGACAGGAATCAGGATTTACTAAAGTTGGCAAAAGAAGATCAAGCCATTTTAATTAAAAGCGTGGAAGAGTTAATCAATTTTCAAGAGAAAGTGATGCAGGATACCCTAAAACAAACAAAGCAAGCCTATAACGATGTCTTAAGAACGATTATTATCTCTGGAACAATCGGTATTCTTCTTACTCTAATCATTGCAATTATAGTTGTCCATAATATAACAAAACGATTACGTAAATTTAAGAGTGTACTAGTAACTTTGACAGATGATAATTATGGGTATACAAAAGTAGATATTCAATCTAATGATGAAATCGGTGAAATTGCAAAAGCTTACAATGAATTGGTTACTACTTTAGAAAAGCAAGAACAACTTGAACAGAATTATCGAATAAAAATAGAAAATCAAAACTGGTTAAAAACTCGATTTGCTGAATTGTCTGTTCTCACTCAAGGAGTAAACAACCTTCATATAGCAGGCGAACGTCATATACAGAAAATCTCACAAACCATTGGTGCTAGTTATGGTGTCCTTTATATAGTAAAAAAGGATGAAGATGATGAATATCTAGAACTACTTTCCTCTTATGCATATACAACACCAAAAAATGATCAAACTTGGCTCGGGCGTATTAACATTGGTGAAGGATTAGTTGGTCAATGTGCAAAAACAAGAGAGATGATTTTGTTAGATACTATATCTGATGACTACATTACTATTTCATCAGGACTTGGTAGTTCAAAACCCAAAAATATTGTCATTGTACCGATCGTATTGGATGATGAGTTGTTAGGTGTTTTAGAGCTTGCCACCCTGAACACATTTACAGCACTTCATCAGGATTTCCTTAAGCAAGCAAATGATTTGCTAGGAATTACCTTTAGTAGAATATTTAAGCATATTCAGGTAGAAAAGCTATTAAGTGAATCGCAGATTTTGAATGAGGAACTTCAAACACAATCTGAGGAATTACAACTTCAACAAGAAGAATTGCGAACGATGAATGATGAAGTTGAAGCACAATATCGAAGTGCTGAATTGAAAACAAAAGAACTAGAGGAAATAAAAGAGAGTCTTGAGCAAAAAACTAAAGAAATCATTATGAGTTCAAAGTACAAATCTGAATTTATGGCAAATATGTCACATGAACTTAGAACACCTTTGAATAGTTTATTAATATTAACGCAAATGCTTATGGAAAATAAAGAACAAAATCTTACGGATAAACAACTAGAGTATGTGAATACCGTTTTCACATCTGGACATGACCTGCTTCAATTAATTAATGATATATTAGATCTTGCTAAAATTGAATCAGGAAAAATGGAGATTCTAGAAGGCGAAGTATTTATTGAAGATATTGTTCATTCACTTCAACGTCAGTTTATGCCTGTTGCTAGAAGTAAAGGGATTATATTTACTTTTACACAGGATTCAGAATTACCAGCTATCATATATACAGATGAACAAAGGCTAAACCAGATTTTAAAAAATCTTTTATCAAATGCTTTTAAATTTACTGAAAAAGGACAGGTTCAAGTTCAAATCTCACATACTATACAAAATGATGATTCATTCATTGCATTTTCGATTACTGATACAGGTATTGGAATTGCAAAGGACAAGGTTACTGCTATTTTTGAAGCCTTTACTCAAGCGGATGGAACAACAAGCCGAAAGTATGGTGGAACAGGGCTAGGTCTATCCATTTCCCAGGAACTTGCTAGACTAATTAATGGTTCGATATCCTGCGAAAGTACAGAGAACAAAGGAAGTACATTTACTCTTTATATACCTCTAGGTGAAGGAATAAAACAAAATGAAGTGAAAAATGAAGTGGTGACTGTCCCTATTCCGGGAGTAGATACTAAGGATGCTGTTTATCATGAAGTAGCAGCCACGAAAGAGCAGCCTCTATTAAATGGTAAGAGAGTTCTCGTTGTAGACGATGATATGAGAAATGTATTTGCACTTACAAGCTCTTTAGAAGCTGCTGGAATGCAAGTGACCTTTGCTGAGAATGGTAAAGATGCAATTAGAAAGTTACAAGAACAACAGGAAACGGATATTGTGTTAATGGATATTATGATGCCTGAGATGGATGGATATGAAGCCATGAGAGTTATTAAGAATATGAAGGAGTTTGAAAACCTTCCAATTATTGCTTTGACTGCAAAGGCTATGAAAGATGACCGCCAAAAATGTATTGATGCTGGGGCATCTGATTATATTAGTAAACCTGTTAATCTTGAACAGTTATTTTCTATTATTCGAGTCTGGTTACATCATTAACTATGATTTTATTTAGGTGATTTATGACATATATAAATGAAAATCAACATGAGGCAAGTTCTATATCAACATTTGAAGATTTTACCGAATTAGAACGTATTGAAATACAGCTATTATTAGATGGAATATATCTGAAGTATGGGTTTGATTTTAGAAACTACTCCTTTAGTTCAATACGGAGGAGAATTTGGTATCGTATGAAAGCTGAAAAGATTAAAACCGTTACGGGGTTACTAGAAAAAGTTTTACACGACTCTGATACAATGGGCCGATTATACGCTGACTTTTCAATAAATGTTACCGAGATGTTTCGTGATCCTACTTTTTTTAAAGCGTTTCGGGAGAAAATTGTTCCCGTTCTAAAAGATCTGCCTTCCATTCGAGTATGGCATGCGGGTTGTTCCACTGGGGAGGAAGCCTTCTCCATGGCCATCTTATTACATGAAGAAGGCTTGTATGCAAAATCGAGAATTTATGCAACAGATATGAATGGGAAAGTTCTTGAGAAGGCTCGAACAATGAAATTCCCATTGCATAGAATGCAGACCTATACGAGCAATTACATTAATTCTGGCGGAAAAAATTCATTTTCCGAGTATTATACAACAGAAGGTGATTATGCAAGATTTCATTCCCACTTAGCAGAAAATATTGTGTTTGCACAACATAATCTTGTAACAGATGGTTCGTTTAATGAATTTCACGTGATTATTTGCCGTAACGTATTGATTTATTTTGACCAGGACCTACAAAACCGTGTACATCAGCTTTTTTATGATAGCTTAGCCAATTCAGGGATTTTAGGTCTTGGTAGCCGAGAAAGCCTTTCTTATTCGAACTATGTAAACCAATATAGTGAAGTAGATAAACAAGAAAAGCTTTATCAAAAGAAGAATTATGTTTAACTAGTTTTGACAAAACAATGTAAGGGCGAGGTGCTTATGGAAAGACCTATTATAAACATTTTAATGGTTGATGACAGACCAGAGAACTTACAAGCCCTAGAAGCTGTATTAGGTTCCTCTGGTTATCAATTAACAAAAGCCTATTCTGGTGAAGAAGCTCTAAAATGGCTTTTAATAAAAGACTTCGCCATCATCCTATTAGACGTACAGATGCCTGGTTTAGATGGTTTTGAGACGGCTAAGCTCATCCGAGCCCGAAAAAAATCAGAAGATGTACCAATTATATTTATTACTGCATTAACTCAAACTCAGGATTATGCGATGAATGGCTATACTGCTGGTGCTATAGACTTCCTGTTTAAACCTTTCAATCCTAGTATCCTAAAAAGTAAAATAGAAGGCTTTGTTAAAATTTATGAAACAAAGTGGCAGCTTCAGAAACAATATGAACTCCTGCAACAACAGTCCAAAGAATTAGATGAAGCCCATTCAAAGCTAGAACAATTAGTAGAGCAGCGCACCCAAGAGCTTCGTCTTACAAACGAAAGTCTACAAAGGGAAATGAAAGAAAAACAACAAATTCTTCAACTAGCACAAACTAGTGAAGCGAAATATAGACTTCTTGTAGAAGAGTCACCTGTGGCAATCATCATCCTTGAACTACATAAAGAAAACTGGACGTTTATCAATCAAACAGGAATTAAAATGTTAGGTGGACATAGTCTACTAGAAATAACTTCAAAATCTCTATTTACCTATATTCATCCTGAGGAGCATGCAGCTGTAAAAGAAAGAATTCAACAGTTAATTGAGGGGAAGAAGGTTGAGGATAGGGAAATAAAGTTCGTTCGACTTGATGGCGAGGTTATTCATGTAGAGGTTACCATCATTCCATTTAATTATATGGGAAATGCTGCAATCCATATTGTAGCTAGAGATGTTACAGAAATAAAAAAGACAAATGAATATATTTCTCAATCCGAAAAGCTGTCTGTTGTGGGACAACTTGCTGCTGGTATTGCTCATGAAATTAGAAATCCATTAACAAGCCTAAGAGGATTTACTCAATTAGTGGAGAGTACTGAAGCGGATAGCACCTATATTCAGATTATGTTAGGAGAAATTGATCGGATTAATTCAATAGTAAGTGAATTATTACTGCTGTCTAAGCCAACTGAAGGAGAGTTCAGAGAGATTGAAATTGCCGAGCTCTTACACAGTGTCGTAATACTAATGAACACTCAAGCTACCTTACAAAACATTGAAATTAAATATCAAAATCTTGTAGACGAGAAACACGTCATAATTAATGGTTTGGAAAATAAACTAAAGCAAATCTTTATAAATCTCATAAAAAATGCAATTGAAGCAATGGAAGCTGGCGGAGAAATTAACATTAATATCAAAAAAGAGGAAAACACCGTAATACTTCAATTTTGTGATCAAGGTTGTGGAATTCCTGAAGAATACCTGTCAAAAATCGGCCAGCCTTTCTTTACCACAAAGGAAACAGGAACTGGACTAGGCTTGATGGTGTGTAAAAGTATCATGGATAATCATCATGGCAAGATGTCTATTCAAAGTGAGCTTGGGGTTGGAACAACTATTACCTTAACATTCCCGTTAAGTGATGTTTACGAGAAAAGAGAAGAATACCTCATCGCCCATGTCTAAACATAATTTTGCAGTTGATATATTTTAAATGAACATTTTGAGGCGGTTTAGAAAAAAGTTAATAAATTTCAAAAACAGGGACCGGTTAGGTCTCTTTTTTTCTTTAAAGAAAAAAGAAATTCATGGGAACCAATTGATTACTTAAGGACCTCTAATAGATGTAAAACCTAAAAGGTAATAAAGTATTTGATTACAGAATAGGGGGTGAAGTATTGGAGCACAAGCTAGAATTGGAAGTTATAAAAGCCCAGCAAGGAGATAAGGAAGCATTTTGTCGCCTCATTAAAATAATGGAGCCGAGCCTTTATCGGATTGCTTCTTCTATCATGAGGTCTGAAGATGAATGTCTGGATGCGGCTCAAGAGGCTGTTATAAAAGCGTATATGTCCATCGATCAGCTCAAACAGCCACAGTTTTTTAAAACATGGATTACACGGATATTAATAAGAGAATGTACTCGGTTGCTAAAAACCCGAAATAAAATTATACCTATGAATACAATCGAAATAATAGAGTCACAAAATGGATCAAACCTTGAAGATAAATTTGATATAAAAGAAGCAATTAGTAAATTAGAGAAGGATTACCGTATAGTTATTACTCTCTTTTATATTCAGGATTTATCCGTTAAAGAAATATCAGAAATAATAGACCAGCCAGAAGGAACGGTTAAATCTAGGTTAAGCCGTGCAAGAAAAAAACTGGGACAATTGTTAGGAAATAATAATTTAGTAGGGGGTATCAGATATGAACAAATCTAATATGGATGAAGAAATAAAAAGTATCTTTAATAAGGAAAAAACGAAAGAAGTTCCTGCTTTTTTTAGTAACGGTATTGATGATGTTCTAACAAAATTGCCTGAACAAAAGATAATGCCCAAGAAAGAAAGCGCTAAGAAGAAGTGGGGTTGGTTATATGCGGTGGCTGCTACTGGAGTCCTTACTACGGGAATTTTAGGCTCGGGATTTGCTTCACCAGCCATGGCTGAACTATTAACAAAAGTACCTGGACTAGGGTATATATATCAAGCTACCTACAAAGATGTATCTAACGAAAAACCTAATCCACATACAATATCAGGTTCACAATTTAGTTTTGGGGAAGACGGCCCATTTAATTCCGAAAATATTGAGGTAAAGACCTTTTCGGGATATACAGATCAATTCAAGGACTACATTGAGTTCCAAATACCTGAAATTAGTCGAGAGAATGGTGAGGTATTCGTAAAGGTAGATAAATTTGGTGAAGGTAAATACGAGATTACTGCATTTGGAGAAGTAGATAAAGAACCTGTCACTCTAGGTGTTATTTCTAATCCTGTAAATCTTCCTATATTTGAAGGTGCAAGTATTGGACCTGTTGTTAAAGAAAGTGTGGATATTCATGGTATTAAAGCGGATGTCCTTACTTATCAATTTAGTAAAACAGATGAAGCAAACCAGACAAATTATGTGGTATGGAAACGGGATGAAATGCTCTTCATTTTAGCGAGTACACTTATTAGTGATAGACTAGTTGAAGTTGCCAAAGATATTGATAACCAAGCCTTAACCATTACTCAAAAACAATAAACTTTTCCAAGTATAGTATAGTGATATCTAAAGGCGGAAATGTCTACTTACCTAGATAGTTTTAAGAAGAAGCAGCAGGGCCAATATAGGGAATTCCTGCTGCTTTGTTCCATTACTTGTTCCGAAACACGAAAAATTAACTCGTACGTAAAGTATGCCACTAAAAGCTATTAAGCTTAAAAGCTATGCTCTTTTATTGAATTAAGCATTTGACTTATGTGCAGTAGAAATCACAATTGTTTGTTCCCTATCAATCATTCCTCTTGTTAAAGAAAAGACAGCACATAACAATGCAATAACAACAAGTCCTCCCCCAAACCAAGCCGTACTAGCAACCGATCCTGTTTGACTTAAGACAATACCACCAAACCCTGAACCGAATGAAATACCGATTTGTAATGCTGAATTATTAAAGCTTTGTTGAATGTCAGATGTAGCAGGGTCTGTCTGAATCAAGTAGCTTTGTTGTGGTGGAGCTAACCCCCAGCTTAATGCTGCCCATAGCATCATAAACGGTATGAACAGGATTAGTGAGGAAGTTGTAAATGGCACTAGGAATAGTACAACGGCAAATGAACTTATCACAGCGATAATGCTTTTGGGAGCTCCAATAGAATCCGAAAGAATTCCTCCGAATGCGCCACCACTTACTGCTGCAATCCCAAAAAGTAAATAACAAAGACTGATCCAATTGGGACTCAGATGAAGCTCCGTTTCTAAAAATGGAGTGAAATAGGCATAAAGCGTATAATGTCCTGCTAGCATAAACATGGTTGCTAGATGGGCACTACCAATTTTTAAACTACCCACTGCTCGTAATTGTTGTGAAAGTGGAATCGCGTTTTCACCTGGGATTCGCTCCAAAAAGATTGAAATCAGGACAAAGGATCCTATAGCTAAAATCGCAATTCCAAGGAAAATAATACGCCAGCCAAATGTATCTGAAATAAGAATTCCGAGTGGCACTCCCATGACAAGTGACGAACTAATGCCCACATAAATAAGGCCTAAAGCCCTTGCACGGTGTGCTGGAGAAACAATCTTGGCAACTATCGTTAAAGAAAGGACAACAATTAATGCAGTACTCATTGCGGTCAAAACCCTAGCAACCATCATAAAGGTAAAGTTTGGACTGAAATAGGTCATGATATTCCCGATAAAGAAAATAAACAACGATATCAAATATAATTTTTTTCGCTCTATTTTGCTAGTTAAGACAAGTAAAACAGGACCCGCAATAGCATAAATAAGCGCGAAAACCGTGATTAATTGTCCAGCAGAACTTAATGAGATGTTAAAATCATTTGCTATGGTAGGAAGTATTCCACCTACGATTAATTCAACCAGTCCAACCGCGACGGTTGATAATGCGAGTATAAAAACTTTGTAATTCATATTCTTTTTTCTCCCTTTCTATAAATAATCAAAATGGACTTTTAAAAAAATAAAAAAATCCTGATTACAAAAAATGAGTCAATCATTTTCTGTAATCAGGATTTTATGGTTCCTGGTAGAGACCCTCAATCCATATTATTGAGGTTATACAGGTATTACTTATTTGGTTTAAGAAAGCACTTTGAAAAGTTTACTAGGTTTTAAGCGATTTTTCAAGTGTTAATTGAAAACAAAATTAGTTTTCGTTAATAATTTAGTAATCTTATACATTTGGAGGAAAGCAAATGAACATCCAAGGAATACACCACATAGCCATCATTTGCTCAGAATATACAAAATCAAAGCATTTCTATACTGAAGTCTTAGGATTTAATATAATAGAAGAAACATACAGAGCTGAACGCAATTCTTATAAACTAGATTTACGAGTTCCTGGTGGAATACAAATTGAACTGTTCACCTTCCCTGAGCCACCCAATCGCCCGAGTTTTCCCGAAGCACAAGGCTTACGCCATTTAGCCTTCAAAGTCAAAGACGTTGAACAAGCTGTAAAGGAATTAGAGGAAAAAGGTATCAAGGCAGAACCTATCCGAACAGATGGACTAACCGGCAAGAAATTCACCTTCTTTCCAGACCCAGACGGACTTCCTTTGGAATTATACGAGAGCTAATCGAAGGAAACGTTCTGTGTTATTCCTTACTAAAACTATAATAAGCTTTATTTAAAGGCATAAGCATGGTAATTCACCAAGCTTAATGCCTTTTTGTTTTGCTTGGGGGACTTTTCTGAAAAGATGTTGCCCATAGTTTCTATAAAGAGTGCATTGTAGCGGAAGCCACTTGACTCCTGCGGGACGAAGAGGGAAGTGCGAGACCCCACAGGCGCATAGCGCCGAGGAGGCTCGCATCCCTCCCCGCGGAAAGCAAGTGGCTGCAGCGAAAAGGAACGGTCAATATTTAAATTTCTAACTAAATAATTATCCCATTTAATTACATTAGTACTTTTTTCACGAAAGCTAAAAAAGTATAGATAATAACAAAAGATTACTCTATGTTAGCGCTTTCAAAAGGAATAATCCGCTATATGATTAAAACGTAGCAAATAACTATCATACCCAAAGGGGGAAACATGAATGAAAAAAGTATGGAGATTATTTTCCGTTTTAATGGTAGCAACACTGTTAACAGGTATGTTAGCAGCATGTAGCGGTACAACAGGTGGAAGCAGCAAAGTAAGTGTCGGTATTGTTCTTCCAACAAAAGATGAGCCAAGATGGGTTCAAGATGAGCAACGCTTTAAAGATGCATTAGCTGACTCAGATTACACAACTGAAATTTTATTCAGCCAAGGTTCTTCTGCGAAAGAAAAAGAAAACGTAGAAACATTACTTAACAAAGGAATTGAAGTATTAATTATTGCTCCTCACGACGGAGCTGCAGCGGGTTCTGCAGTAGAAGCAGCGAAAAAAGAAGGAGTTAAAGTTATATCTTATGACCGTCTAATTACTGAGACGGATGCAGTTGATTATTATGTAACGTTCGATAGTTTGGCAGTAGGTGCTGCTCAAGCTCAATATTTAGTTGATAGTGCACAAGGTACAAACGTTCCGTTATATCTATATGCAGGTGCTTCTTCTGATAACAACGCATTTTTATTCTTCGAAGGAGCTTGGAAAGTACTTCAACCGAAAATTGCTGACGGTACTTTTGTAATCGCTAACTCTAGTGAAGCAGAGGCGTTAAAAGATAAGCAAGAACTTACTCGTGATGAATTAGGGAAAATTTTAGGTCAGGTTACAACGAACTGGGATCCAAATGAAGCAATCAACAAAGCACAAACACACTTAACAGCAGCTGCTGCTGACCTAAAAGGTGATGTAGCAATTTTAGCTCCAAACGATGGAACAGCTCGTTCAATTGCTGATGTTTTCGGTTCTGACTCTGACATTTCTAGTTTCATTGTTACAGGTCAAGATGCGGAGAAAGCTTCTATTCAGTACATCATTGATGGCAAGCAATCTATGACAGTATTTAAAGATGTTCGTACATTAGTTTCAGACGCAATTGGAATGGCTATCGACATTTTAGATGGTAAAACACCTGAAACAACTGGTACTTACAACAATGGAAAAGTGGATGTGAAAGCAAAACAAACAGACGTAATTGTTGTAGATCAAGAGAATGTGAAGAAAGAATTAATTGAATCTGGATACTACGAAGCAAGTGAGTTTACTGGACTATAAGATCAACAAATAAATCCCTGCGTGATAGGAATCATTCTTGATTCCTATCACGCAATTATTATAGCTGTTTTGTTTGGAGGGAATCAGGATGAGCGAATATATTCTAGAGATGAACCAAATATCAAAGGAGTTTACAGGAGTTAAGGCGCTCGACAATGTCAATTTTAAAGTGAAGAAGGGTGAGATTCACTGCTTGGTGGGAGAGAATGGTGCTGGAAAGTCGACTCTAATGAAAGTACTTAGCGGTGTGTATCCTTATGGAACTTATGGAGGAGATATTGTTTACGAAGGTAAGGTGCAACAATTTAATAAAATCAACGACAGTGTAAATACAGGGATTGTTATCATCTACCAGGAGTTAGCTTTGTTTCCTGATCTCACAGTCTATGAAAATATATTTGCTGGCAATGAAATTAAGCAAGGTGCTTTAATTGACTGGAACGAGACGATTGTAGAAGCTAAGAAACTATTAACAAAAGTAAACCTCCATATCAACCCAGAAACACTCGTTAAAGATTTAGGTGTAGGGAAACGTCAGTTAATTGAAATTGCCAAAGCATTAAGTAAAGACGTAAAGCTTCTCATTCTTGATGAACCAACAGCAGCTCTAAATGAGGACGATAGTGAAAACTTATTAAACTTACTCGATGGTCTCAGAAAACAAGGTATAACTTGTATAATGATTTCACATAAGTTGAAGGAAGTCATAAAGATATCCGATAGTGCTACCGTTATTCGTGATGGGCAAACGATTGGAACACTAGACGCTTCTAAGGGTGAAATAACAGAGAATACCATTATAAAAAACATGGTAGGACGCGAAATTCAAGATATTTATCCGAAACGCACAAAGAATTTAACCGAAGAAAAGGTGCTAGAGTTAAAGAATTGGTCTGCTTATGATCCAAAGCTTGGTAGAGATGTTGTGAAAAATGCCAATTTAAACGTTAGAAAAGGTGAAATTATTGGTTTGGCAGGCTTAATGGGCTCTGGCCGAACGGAACTTGCCCTGAGTATCTTTGGTAATGCGAAATCGTATAAATTGCAAGGTGACTTACTTTTGGATGGAATGCCAAAAGTATTAAAACATACAAGTGATGCAATAAAGGCTGGTATCGCATACGTAACTGAAGATCGTAAGGGAGATGGATTGTTTTTACTGCAAGATATTAAAAGCAATATTTCTGCCGCTAATTTACATGGAATTGCTACCAACGGAGTGATCAATGACAACGAAGAGATTAAAATAGCTGATGGTTATAAAACATCGTTACACATTAAAGCTGCTTCTTTAGAACAGCTCGTTGGCAAATTAAGCGGCGGTAACCAACAAAAAGTTTCCCTAGGTAAGTGGCTGTTTGTTGGCCCTAAACTCCTAATATTAGATGAGCCTACTCGTGGTATTGACGTAGGAGCAAAATTTGAAATTTATACGGTGATGAACAAGCTGATTGAAGAGGGTATGAGTATTATTATGATTTCTTCTGAGCTTGGGGAAGTGTTGGGAATGAGTGACAGAGTATATGTCATGGCCGAAGGAGAAATCAAGGGCGAATTACCAATCGAAGAAGCCGACCAAGAAAAAATAATGCAACTTGCAACACAATAGGAGGCTAAACCAATGACTTTAATTAATGACGTGAAAACGTTAATTAGTAAAAATATTCGTGATTACGGGATGTACATTGCCTTATTTGTCATCTTTCTAATCTTTACTATCTTAACAGATGGCTTATTTATTTCATCTCGTAATATTAGTAACTTACTAGATTCTGCTGGTTATATTGCGGTTCTTGCAGTCGGTGTGATGCTAGTCATAGTCATTCGACATATTGACTTATCAATCGGATTTTTGGCAGGTTTCCTTGGGGCGATTGCTGCCATTCTTTTAATGCAGTATGGTTTTCCGGTTTATATCGCTATTCCTATAATTTTAGTACTTGGAACAATTGCTGGCTTATTTACGGGCTTCCTTGTTGCAAAAGTAGGAATTCCAGCCTTTGTAGCAACATTAGCTGGGTGGTTAATTTATCGTGGTGCGATTCTACAAGTTACAGAGAAGTCTGGGACAATCATCGTTGAAAACGATGCTTTTAATGCTATCGGTAATGGATTCATTCCTTCCATTATGCAGATTAATGGATTACATTTACTATCTTTGCTAATAGGTCTACTTGGTATTCTATTTTACAATTATAGTGCAATTTCAACTCGTCAAAACAAGATAAAATATAATTTTGAAGTTGTTTCAAAGCAGATTTTTGTAATACAGCTTGTGTTCGTTTCAGCTATCATTGCTGCAATCACGTGGATTTTAGCAGGCTATAATGGCTTCTCATGGACAGTCATCATCATCTTATTAGTCGTGCTTATCTATCACTTCTTCACAACTAAGACAGTTCTCGGAAGACACATTTATGCAGTTGGAAGTAATCCAGAAGCAGCACATTTAAGTGGAATTAATGTTAACAAGATAACGTATATTGTATTCGGTTCTATGGGTCTATTATCTGCTTTATCAGGTATTCTATTTACATCTCGTCTTCAAGCAGCAACGACAACGGCTGGTACACTTTTCGAGCTTGATGCTATCGCAGCTGCATATGTTGGTGGTGTATCTGCAGCAGGTGGAGTAGGTAAAGTTACGGGTGCCATCATTGGAGCAATCGTAATGGCTTCCTTAACCAGCGGGATGAACTTACTAGGTGTAGGAATTTCCTATCAATATATGATTAAAGGTGGCGTATTAGCCTTAGCTGTAATCTTTGATGTTATGACTAGAAGAAAAGGAAGTTAAAGATCAAGTATATCCTTATGCACACAAGCAAGCTGGCTTTCACCAAGTGAATTGGGAAAGCCTATTTGCATAATTACCTATATTAATCTAATGAAGTTTCATTGGTAGGCTGATAGAATCAAATTAGATAAATCGTTTAGTGAGAAGGGGGAAGAGAAGCAGATGAAAAAATATATGTACATCTTAATAGTAATCGTATTTGTCTCCCTATGTTATCTCATTTTCGTATCAGCCAACATTGTCTTTAGCAATGACCTATCCTTACCAAAAGCAAAAAAACAACAAGACTCACAATATCGATTCGTGCTAATTACAAGAGACATGGATACTACGTTTTGGAACGAGGTTGGCATGGGTGCATTGAGACAGGCACAAAAAGAAGGAGCTAGCCTAGAAATATGGGGCAGCTATAGTAATAATCCACAAGAATTCTTAAGTAAATTAGAGCTCGCTATTCATTCCAAAGTTGATGGAATTATTGTACAGGGGCTCGATACAGATGAATTTAAAGAACTGACGAAAGTAAAGGCGGCATTTAATGGAATTCCAATAATTACGGTAGCAAATGACGTACCAATGAAAGAAAGTCTTAGAAGAACCTATGTCGGCTCCAATCAATTTCGGGCAGGAGGGTTAATCGCTAGGCAGTTATTAGAGGATATGGGAGAGACGGGAAATGTGGTGCTTCTATATGATAGTCAACAAGAATATTATCAGACAGAGAGATTAGAGGGAATTAAGGCAACCTTAAACAGTTACCCTAATATTAAAACGCTACATGCAGAAACATCGGAGTCAAGAGATCAAGTCATCTCTACGATGAGAGACGTTTTAAATCAAATGCCAAATGTGAATGCATTCATTGCGGTAAATGCGAATATGATTGGTCCAATGGTACAGGAAATCGGGAAGAGATCCCAAGTTGAACCTTTTTTTATTTATACCTTTGATGATGGTCCAGAATCGTTACCACTTCTAGAAGAAGGGAAAATTGACGGTATCATAGAGCAAGACCCAGAAAAAATGGGTGCCCTAAGTGTTGAACAACTGGTGAAATGGCTAAATGGGGAGGCTGTACCCCTTGATATTGATGGTTATTTTACAAATATTAGAATACTGAAGGACGAGCAGCCATGATTAGTATACAGAGAAAAATATTAATGCTTACAACCGTGGTCATCGTCATAATGTCCCTCATATGGATTACGCTAACAATCTACAACTATAAAACACAAATAAAATACAATGAAGTGTTAAACCGTTACTTAGTATTAAATGAGGTTTCAAGGTCTAGCAATCAAGTAATTATAGATTTAAATAATTATATGATCCAACCTACACCAGAAAACTTAGAGAAATTAGAGAGTAGCAAAAAGGTGATGGAATCAGCAAGGTATGAGATATTCTACGTAAGAAATGAAGTAAACAATTTTGCATTAACAAATTACATTAATTTACTAGGTAGTTTAATTGAAACATCGGACCGATTAATAGGACTTGAGCGGGATTCAGAGGCAGCGGTAAAAGACCTTGCGGAAACAACTCGAATTGGGAACTATATATCCGATATGACCCTCACGTTAATCGATATGGAGCTGAAAACACAAGAGCCTTTTTATCGAGGGATTATGGAGCAATCGATTGAGTTGGTGAAGCTTGGGATATGGATGGTTCTATTAACTTCTTTATTACTCTTGTTAGCCACGTATTGGTTCTCATTAAGTATAACTAGGCCGGTACAACAATTAACAGAGGCTGCTAGTGAGTTATCAAAAGGTAGATTTGACAAAGAAATAACGGTTAAAACCAATGATGAAATAGCCTTTCTTGCAAAAACCTTTGATCATATGCGTATGAATATTACAAACTTAATTCAGCAAATAAAGGAAAAGGCAAAGTTAGAACATGAGTTGCAACAGAATAAAATTTTACTACAGGAAAGTCATTTTCGTAGTCTGCAAAGTCAAATTAATCCGCATTTCCTGTTTAATACACTTAATACACTTTCAAAAAAAGCGTATTTAGAAGGATCTGAAGAAATTAGTGATTTGCTAGTAAGTGTTGCAGATTTGTTACGTTACAATTTAAAGCAAATAGATAGGTCCGTTACGCTACGTGATGAGTTGATGATTGTAGAGCAATATATGGAGATTCAAAAGGCACGTTTCACAGATAGACTTCAACTACAGTTAGAAATCAATGACTCATGCATAGATGTAGCTATTCCTGCCCTCACCCTACAGCCAATTATCGAGAATGCTGTTATTCATGCAGTGGAGCCAAGTGTTGACGGGGGTGTCATTTCTATCCGTGTGATAAATAAGGATCAATATGTCATTGTTCAAATACAGGATAACGGGATGGGGATGTCTGAGGAGAAAATTACTCAAATCTTATTGGAGCGTCAAGTGAAGACAGAAGGACATTCAACAGGAATAGGGTTTAGTAATGTTGTAAAGCGTTTACGTCTTTTTTATGAGAGAGAGGACGTCATTTCGATTGAAAGTATAATAGGTACCGGTACGTCCGTACTATTAAAAATTCCAAAACAAAGAGGCGAGACACATGATTAAGCTCTTAATTGTGGATGACGAACAAATAGAGCGGGAAGGGATGAAAGCAATTTTAGATAGAGCTTTCCCAGATCTGATTGTTGAACAAGCAAATAACGGGAATATGGCAGTAGAATTATCAGCAAGCTTTAAACCGGATTTAGTTCTGATGGATATACAAATGCCAGGGATGAATGGTTTGGAAGCGGTAGAACGGATTCTTGTTGTATATCCTCAAATTAAATTCATAATGGTAACAGCCTTTGATACTTTTAATTATGTTCAATCTGCCTTAAAACTTGGAGCTAAAGATTATATTTTAAAACCAAGTAAAGTGAGTGAAATTAGAACAACCGTAGGAAAGGTTTTGAAGGAAATAGAGGATGAGAGGAACTTGCAAACAGAAAGCAATATGCAAAGAGAAATGCTTCAAAGAACGTTACCTCTCGTTGAAACAGATGTTGTTACACAATTACTGTTCGATCATGTACATGAAGTTCATTTAAATATGCTTGTGGAGATGCTTGATATCCGCTCTACAAGTGAAGTATTTGTCATGAACGTGATTGTACCGAATGGAATGGAACATCTTTACACCCGGATTAAAGAAAAGGTCAGGAAAACGAAAAGCGGGTGGATGGGTGCCTTATACGATGGACAGTTACCGATTATTATTTTCCGAGACAAAGATCAATCGTATCGCGCCCAAGCCATATCTCTAGCAAGAGATATTTTATCTATAAGCAACATGGAAAAGAAAACTGGTTGGTTTATCGGCATAGGAAATGATTGCAACTCTTTAGAGGAAATCCGTCAATCCTATCAGGAAGCAATCATTGCTTCAAGCAATACAACTCTTCCTGTAAAATATCGTTTTTATCAAGATATTCCGATGTTAACTGAAACAGAAAGTCTCAGGCAGGTGAAATATTTAAAGAAAGACTTTTCTGATCAGGTACGCCTTGGTCAGTGGGATCAATTGAAGTCAAGTATAAGCCATCTTATCCAAGCGTACGAGATAGAAGGCATTGAAATGCAACAAGCACAACAATTAGTATTAGAAGCACTATGGTCAATTTGGTCAATTACGAGTGAATTGGGAATCGAGACAGCAACCCCAATCTATAACTATCAGACACTAAACTACCGTCAACTGCGCTCAGAAACTACCAATTTATTAATTGAAATAAAAAAATCTTACGATAAACATTATGAAAATTTGGAAGCGAATACAATCCATCAAATTAAACAATATATCATGGAAAATTCACAACAGAATATTTCGTTAGAAACACTTAGTACTAAAGTTGGTTTGAGTCCAATTTATATCAGTAAAATGTTTAAGGAGAAGCTAGGCGTAAATTACATTGACTTTTTAACAGAATGCCGTATAGAAAAAGCGAAGAAAATGTTAGCAGATCCAGAGAAAAGTATAAAGGAAATTACATTAGAAATTGGTTATCATGAGCCAAATTACTTTAGCAAGGTATTTAAAAAAATGTGTAATGTAACACCTAGAGAATACCGTAAAACCCTGCTTGGTTTAAAAGACTAGCTTTATAAAGAAATTTGAAGGGAGGGGAGAACGAATGGTAAGAAAGCTAAGGACAATAGGAGTGTTAAGTTTCTTCTGTGTTTTACTAATGCTAGCAGCATGCGAAGGTGGAACTTCTCCGGAAATGACAGAAAGTAGAGAGCCGGAGAAAGAGCAGATTCCCCAATTGGATGAGAAAATCAAAATTGGCTTTTCGATGGATACGCTAGAAGAAGAACGTTGGCCAAAGGATAGAGACTTATTTAAAGAAGCAGTGGAGGCATTAGGGGGCGAAGTTGTTATACGTGAAGCAAAAGGTGATGATGCTCTACAAATTGTACAGGCAGAAACATTAATTAGTGAAGGGATAGACTTACTGGTTATTGTTCCACATAACGCAGAAGCTGTAGCGACTATTGTTAACAAAGCTCATTCTGCAGGTATTAAAGTAATATCATATGACCGTTTAGTGAAAAATTCATCCATTGATCTATACATCTCTTTTGACAATGAGTTAGTTGGGGAGCTTCAAGCTCAGGCAATTACAAAGTTAGTTCCAAAAGGGAAGTATGTATATATCGGTGGGGCCAACACAGACCACAATGCCCATTTACTTAAAAAAGGAGTGTTTAATGTGCTCCAGCCACTAATAGATAGTGGGGACATACAAATTGTATATGACCAATGGACTGCAAATTGGGCTCCCGAAAATGCACGTGCCAACATGGAATCTGCCTTGAAGATTAATAATAATGAGATAGATGCTGTTATTGCTGCAAATGATGCAACGGCTGGAGGAGTTATCGAAGCACTTGCAGCACAGGGTCTTGCAGGGAAGATACCTGTTGCTGGTCAAGATGCTGACTTAGCTGCAACTCAACGTATTGTTGAAGGTACCCAAACAATGACAATCTATAAACCTATTAAGACCTTAGCGTACGAAGCAGCAAAGGTTGCTATCGAAATGGCAAAGGGAGAAACAGTTATAACTGATAGAACAATTAACAATGGGAAACTAGAAATACCATCCCTTCTCCTTCGACCAACTGCGGTAGATCAAAAAAATATAGATGAAACCATTATTGCTGATGGTTTTCATTTACGGGAAGAGGTTTATAGAAATAAAGGAGAATGATAGGTTATTTGAGATTCTATTAGTCATAAGGAGGGTTTTAGGTGATAAAAACGATACTTGTTGGTTATGGATTTGCCGCTAAGGTGTTTCATTTACCGCATTTAGTACAATCTGATAAATTCGAAGTGGTAGGAGTTGTTTCAAGGTCAGGGGCATCTAAGGAAGATAGCGATATAAGTCTTTTACCGGTATATGAATCGTTAGAAGAGGCAATCTTACAAAGTAATGCAACCTTATATATAATTACAACACCATCTGATATGCATTACGATATGATAAAGCAATGCATTCTGGCAGGAAAAGATGTACTTGTTGAAAAGCCAGCGTTTTTAACAATTGAAGAAGGAGAAGAATTAATTAAACTTTCCAGGAATAGCAAATCTGTCATTTCTGTACATCAAAACCGCCGCTGGGACGGAGACTTTCTAACGATAAAAAAGCTACTTAAAGAAGGAACGTTAGGAGATTGGAAGGTACTTGAATCAAGGTTTGATCGATTTAGACCGGTTATTCGTAATCGTTGGAGAGAACAGCCAGGAGCAGGGTCTGGTATCCTATACGACTTAGGTTCTCATCTAATCGATCAAGCACTAGTTTTATTCGGTGAACCAGATGCAATCTATGCTGAGGTAATGACTCAACGAGAGAATGGTCAAACGGACGATGGCTTTTTCATCTCGTTCCATTACGAGGAAAAACGAGTCTATTTACGGTCTAGTTCCTTTATTAATTCGACTTACCCTCGTTTTGAAATGCATGGATTAAAAGGTAGCTTTGTAAAATATGGGCTAGATAAACAAGAACCTCAATTAGTAGAAGGTACCTTCTATAAAGGGAAAGAAAAAGAAGTTGGAACAATCCATAAAGAAGATACCAAAGACATTATTGTGGAGTCTGGGGGGTACGATCACTTCTTTTCTTTGATTGCAGATGGGTTATTGAAAAGAGAGCCAGTTGTTTCTTTGGAAGAAGCACTTAAAGTAACTAGGTTTATCGAGTTAGCACGTGTTTCTTCTGAGGAAGGTAGATTGATAAAAAAAGAAGAATGGCTATCTTATTAAAGTTGAATATAATAATCTAATCTGTTTGAAATGTAGTTATATTACCTTTACTTATCACTCATTTTATTTAATACAGGGAAAAAATAGTAAATAGAAGCCGGAGTTAGGGCTTCTTTTTTGAGTGGATAGAAATTGTTTATATTGTCAGAGGGGAATAAATGTAATCATTAATTGACATTGATAATCAATATCATTTATACTTTGAGTAGTATGGAACCCCCCTTCCTAACTAATTGTAAGAGATCTCGTATTTCCTTATGAGATCTCTAATACTTGAATGTGAAAATATATTCTGTAAACCAGTGAAATTAAATCACTGGTTTTTTTTATGTGAAGACTCAAAAGTAAAAAAAGTAATATCTGAGCTAATGACTTGAATTTTAATTTAGAATTTAATATATTGACAAGGTATATATCTTAGTTACTAAGATATATTTAATGAGGAGGTTTATTTAATTGAACATTTTTGAGAATTTATTAACTTCATTAAAAAGAGCAAGTGAAGTGAGTGTATCGATTATGAAGCCTAGAGATGAAGGAGAGATTAATCATGGCTTAGTGATCTTACTTTTTATGATTCACAACAAAAAGGAAATAAAGACAAGTGAAATTTCAGAGCACTTTGGCGTAACATCAGGGGCTGCTACTGGTATTGCTGATAAACTTGAAGGTCTTGGGTTAATTGAAAGGAAACGAAGTACATCGGATCGAAGGGTTGTCTCGTTAGTTTTATCTGAAAAAGGTGAAAAACTTGTTCAAGATAAGAAAAAAGAACATGTAGAACTTTATCAATACATTTTGAATGACTTTTCAGAGAAAGAGTTATTGGAAACCATTCATATGCTTAATAAAATTTCAGATAGAATTGAAAGGTACAACAAGGAGGAACAACATGGAAACTCTTGATAATAAGCAAAAATTGTTAATCATGATTGCAGTTATGGCAGTGTTATTATTTTCAGCACTTAACATGACAATCGTTGGGACAGCATTACCGAAGATTGTTTCGGCAATTGGTGGTATGGAGTACTTTGATTGGGTATTTACCATTTATATGTTGACTTCAAGTATAACTGCAATCTTAGTCGGAAAGCTTTCTGATATTTATGGAAGAAAGATTTTTATACTTATTGGTATTGTTATTTTTAGTATAGGTTCACTTTTAAGTGGCTTTTCCGATACGATTCTACAACTAATCTTATACCGGGGAATCCAAGGCTTTGGAGGCGGGATGCTTATGAGCGTTTCGTTTGCAACAGTTGGGGATTTATTCTCACCTAGAGAGCGTGGCCGCTGGCAAGGAGCACTTGGCGGGGTTTTTGGTTTAGCAAGTCTATTTGGACCAACACTAGGTGGGGTTATTGTAGATAACTTCCTATGGTCATGGGTATTCTGGGTATTCCTACCGTTTGGTGTCATCGCATTTATCTTAATTGCTAAGCTCTACCCGAAAGCAGAACGTATAGAAAAAGAAAAAGTCGACTATTTAGGTTCTTTCGTATTAACGATTGTAATTGTGACGCTGCTTCTAGGGTTTTCATGGGCTGATTCAAAATATGCATGGGATTCAGTGCAGATTATTGGGTTGTTTTCAACTTCCTTTGTATCGTTAATTCTATTTTTATTCATAGAAACAAAGGTCAAAAGTCCAGTAATTCCACTTCACCTTTTTAAAAATAGTGTATTTACGATTTCGAATGTTGTTGCCTTTTTATTAGGGATGGGGATGTTTAGTGTAATCATGTACATTCCATTCCATGTTCAAGGGGTTGCAGGCGAAACTGCGACAACATCTGGACTAATTGAAATGGCCATGACGATTTCAATGGTTGTTTCAAGTGCTATTGCAGGAAATTTAATTACCAAGACGGGTAAGTATAAAAAGATTGCGATTATTGGTTTATTGGTAATGACTTTTGGAATCTACTTAAATACATTACTAACAATTGAGACGTCCCTTTCACGTGTTATCTTAAATCTAATTGTAGTAGGTCTTGGGATGGGGGTAACCTTCCCTGTGTTTAATACAACTGTACAAAATGCGGTAAAACATAAATATTTAGGTGTGGCAACTGCAACCTCTCAGCTTTTCCGTGAGTTAGGTGGAACAATTGGAGTAGCGATTATGGGTGCAATTATGACGAATAAAATGGCAGAAAAGATTGAAGAAATGAACATGCCAGAAATTCCAGCTGGCCAGGTCCCAGAAGGAGGAAAGGAGATGGATGTGGAAGCATTGCAAGATCCACAACTTTTAATGAATCCTGATGCTTTAGAAAAAGTTAGAGACGAAATTCCTGGACCAATGCTTGAAATGTTTAACTCTCTTATCGTCTCAATGCGAGAAGCACTAAGCTATGCATTATCCTCAGTTTTTATGTTTGCTGCAGTTGCCATTGCATTAACCGTCATTTTAACCTTCTTCTTAAAGGAAATTAAACTCCGGACATCTAACGAAGATGAGGTAGAGGAAGAGGTACAGGGAGAACAATAAGAAAGAGTTCGGTGTAGAAGACCGACAATTATAAGCGGATCTTAAACAATATAGGCTTTGGGAGGATTCATGTATGAAACTTGTTATTTTTGGCGCAACGGGGAGAACAGGGATACCGCTAGTGAATCAAGCATTAGAAAAGGGACATGAGGTAACTGTGCTTGTACGTAATAAAAGTAAATTGAATATTTCACATAATAATTTAACAGTTATTGAAGGTGATGTATTAGACTATGAACTTGTTGAGAGAGTGATTAATGGCCAGGATGCAGTATTAAGTGTGATCGGACACACTAAAAATGCACCAAAGAATCTGTTAACGCAGGCAACAATCGGTATGACAAGAGCTATGGAAATTCACGGTGTCAAAAGGTTAATTAGTTTAACGGGAGCAGGAGTAGAGGTCGAAAAAGATGTTAAGCAAGGATTAGTAAGCCAACTTATTCATAAGGCTTTAACAATCTTCGCAAAAGATTTATGGTTTGATTCCATTAGTCAAAAGGATGTCATTATGAAGACGGATTTAGATTGGACAATAGTCAGGGGTCCAAGGCTGATGGAAGGTGAAAAAACAGAACAATACCAAACAGGTTACTTTAAATTTAAAAAGCCAATGATTAATCGCGCGGATATTGCTCATTTTATGTTAGAGGAATTAGAAAAAAATCAATATGTTAAAGAGTATCCGTTAATAGGAACGCTTTAATTAAAGCCTTTTTCCACAATAAAATTTGTAGTTAAATACAGTTTAAGAGTGGATTGGAGCGGAAGGCACTTGACTCCTGCGGGAGAAGAGGGAAGTGTGAGACCCCACAGGCGCAGAGCGCCGAGGAGGCTCGCATCCCTCCCCGCGGAAAGCAAGTGCCTGCAGCGTAATGGAACGATCTATATTCAAATTGAAAAAACAACAATCTTTACAAAGGAAAGTAATTAACTTAGCTGAGCACTAAGAAATAGTAGTTATAGAGTATTTCACAATATATAGCAGTTTAATAAGGGTTATAATCTCTAATTAATTCAAGTTAAGAATGAGATTTGGCCCTATTTTCTTGCTTGTATATTCTAATTATATTGTCTATATTTTGAATTTTGGTATAGTATAGAAAACAAACTAGATTACTAGTAAGACCAAGGAGTACAAAATGAAATTGTATGGTGCGTTAATTTTATTAAGTTTAATATGGGGTTTATCATTTGTATTTATCGAGACGTTAATAAGTACAGCGGGAGTCTGGGGTACTGTTTTTTTACGTTGTATAGCAGGTGCCTTGATTTTACTACCACTTTTATTAAGAAAAATAAGAAAGAAGGAAATACAAAAACGTCTTCCTTGGAAAGCGCTAGTAACAGTGGGTGTTATTAATGCAGGCTTACCATGGGGTCTTATCGCATTGAGCCAAACGAATATTACAAGTAATACGGCAGCGGTGCTGAATGCACTCACTCCTATACTAACTGGCTTAATTGGATTTTTTGTATTTTCTATTTTACTCAATAAAATGCAATGGGTAGGAATTGGTCTTGGCTTTATTGGCATTTTAATTCTTATGAACTTTAATGTTAACGAGTTGTTCTCCAGTCAGTTTGTAGGAATTGGAACGATGCTAATTGCCGCAACCTGTTATGGTTTTGCCACTCAGTTTACAAGAAAATACTTAAAACAAACTCATGTTGTTGTTATATCCACATTCTCTCTTCTAGTGGGAGCGTGTGTCGGATTAGTCGGTGTACTTATTACGGATTCAGCAGCATTTGCGAGGATAATAGAAACTGCAGATTTCGTCTTTATGGGTTCGGTCATCGGTCTAGGTTGTCTAGGATCAGGTATTGCTAACTTACTTTATTATTACTTAATCAATGAGGGAGGAGCAGAGTTTGCCAGTACTGTCACCTACTTAATCCCTCTTACAGCACTATTATGGGGAAATGTATTACTTGGAGAACCCATTACGAGTAACCTACTGCTAGGATTGGCAACCATCTTTTTGGGAGTGTATCTAGCAAATAAAAAGTCAAAAGCAAAACAAAGAAGTTCACATGCTTTATAAGTAATATTTTACTATCAAGAGAGGCCTTTCAGGTCTCTTTTTTTGAGGGATTTTTGTGACGTTATGACTATTTTTTTAAAAACTATCTTGAATTAAGTGTTTTTCGTTGACAGGATAAGTATAAGTTTTGTATAACTATCGTATAACATATGTATACATATATTGTGCATAAGTTATACAACTATTAAAACAATCCAAAGGAGAGATGAAGATGAAGAAGCTTATTTTACTATCAGTCTTTACACTTGTATTCTCATTATTTGGAGGGGCTGTAATGGCGGATAATCATGATCAAGCCAAAGTACGAATTATCCATGCCTCACCTGATGCTCCTGCTGTTGATATTACAGTTAATGGAGATACTGTAGTGGAAAATGCAGGCTTTAAAGCAGTTACAGATTATTTAATGGTTCCAGCAGGTGACCATGAAGTGAGTATTTTTGCTGCGGGTACAGTGGCAGAAGGTAATCCAGTATTAACTGCAACACTTACAGTTGAAGCAGGTAAAGCTTATACTGCACTAGCCGTTAATAAACTTGAAAGTCTGGAAGTAGCCGTATTAAATGATGATATGACAACAACAGCAGATAAAACAAAGGTTCGAGTGGGACACTTTTCACCAGATGCACCAAATGTTGATATAGCGGTAACAGGTGGGGACGTTCTATTCTCAGATGCGCCATTTAAAGCAGTGACAGAATATGCTGAGATTGATCCAGCGACCCTAGATTTAGAAGTCCGCGTTGCAGGTACGGAAGATGTAGTTCTTTCTTTACCAGGTACTGAGCTTAAAGCAAACACAATTTATACGGTTTTAGCTGTAGGTCTTGCTGCTGGTGAACCTGCTTTAGATGTAATTGTATTAGCAGATCCAGCAAGTTCAGCTATGCCTACAGAGATGCCTAAAACAGGTAATGGGGGATTAACTGGTTTAATCACAACTATCCTACCAATTGTTCTACTAGCAGCGGGTCTTTCATACTTTTTATTTAGACGAAAAAGTATGTTTCAATCTTAGTCTAGTATTCTTCCTTACTATATCAGGCTGTGCAACTAGTAAAACGATACATGAGGAGAAACAAGAAGGCTCAGTTAATAGAGAACAAATTGTAGAAGTTAAATCAGATTCAGCTCAAGCGATACCTACTAGAGTTATAAGACAGGATACAGGATTCGTTCCTCGGAATCTTGCTATACCCTCTCTAGACTTGGATGCAACTATCATACCAGTGGGACTTCAAGAGGATGGAACGATGGAAGTACCAAAGGATGTGATGGAGGTAGGATGGTTTTTACAAGGTGCTAAACCGGGCCAGGCAGGGAATATAGTGTTAGCTGGACATGTGGATAGCTATCTCGGCCCGGGTATCTTCTTTCATTTAGAACATGTTTCTTTGAAAGATAGAATTATTATTACAGATGGACATAATAAGAAGATCATATATAAGATAACAAAAATAGAAAGATATCCATACCAGGATGGACCACTTGGAGAGATATTTGGTTTCACTTCTGAGAGAAGATTGCAATTAATAACATGCACCGGTTCATATAATCCGTTCAAAAGAACGCATGAAGAAAGACTGGTTGTCACAGCCATAGAAGAGGAAAGCTAGAAGATAGCAGTTGGTCAAACAGATCAACTGCTTCTTCTGATAAAGAATACTAGTAGTGTGAGTGAAGGGGGAGAACATTGACAAAATCCATTTGCATTATTGGAGCAGGAATAGGTGGTTTAACTGCCGGAGCCTATTTAGCAAAGGCTGGCTATGATGTGACTGTTTTGGAAAAAGCAACAACAGTTGGAGGTTCTGCAGGTTGGTATATTCGTAAAGGGAGAATGTTCCCTACTGGAGCAACCATTGCCTTTGGGCTTGAAGAGAAGGGTGTGTTAAGAAAAATACTAAATGATTTACAAATTAAGCTACCAGTAAATGATATGCTTCACCCGATGGATGTTATTTTACCGAGTGGAAAGGTATCCATTTATAAGTCGAAAGAAAGCTGGGAGAAAGAGCTAAATCAAGCCTTTTCTGACCGAAGTGGAGATGTTATTAAATTTTGGGATGAACTTACCCAAATAAGTCAGGATGTTCTTGGGGTAACAGAATCTGAGGTGTCTTTACCGATTAGAAGGTTATATGACTTAGGAAACCTACCTAAATATCTAGTCCAACACCCTAATTCTGCACTTCGCCTAGCGCGATTTGCTCGATGGACAGTGAGGGATTTATTAAAACGACATAATCTTGAATTATATGAACCTCTTATTCATTTCCTTAATGCTCAACTAATTGATGCTGTTCAAACAGATGTAAGTGAAGCAGCCCTTTTGCCTTCAAGTGTAGCATTGTCTATTTATAGAAAAGGGAGCTTTACCTTTGAAAATGGGATGGGGCAACTTTGCAAAGCTTTATCTGATAAAATTGAAGAACTAGGTGGCAAAGTATTGGTAGCCTCTCCAGTTCAAAAAGTAAATTATGATGAAATTCAAAAGAAATGGAGTGTCGAAAGTAGAAAGTATACTTCTGCTTTTAATATAGTTATAAATAATTCAGGTATATCTTTTGGTCCCAATACGAGTTATACAGATGATGGTGAATTCTCTTGGGGAGCATTCAGATTAGATGCCATTGTATCGGATGAGATTAAACAGGCACTCCCAAAAGATAGTAAGCTGCCCTTTGCTTATCAAATTGTTCCTAACTCATCTCAGTCTACCCTTATTAATAGAGCCCATGGACCGGTTTATGTTACATTTCATAAAGCGAAAGATAAAGATGGTGAGCCTATTGATAATGAAGTTGCCATGACTATATCTGTGCATACAGACCTTAGAATATGGAATGGCTACTCTAAAGAGGATTATAAGATTGCTAAAGAACAATTAGTAAGTGAAATTCTTAACGAGGTTGAGCAGGTAATACCTGTGAAGGAAAGGCTGAAGTATCACGAAGCCGGTTCTCCACTAACTTATGAAAAGTTTATTGGCAAGTCAGGGGTCGGTGGCTTTCCGTTAACCGTAAAAAATGCAATTAGTAAGCCTAGAGGTGTGCGTTCGACGCTTCCACAATTCTACATTGTTGGAGAACACGTATTTCCTGGACCGGGCACACTTTCATCATGTTTAAGTGGGTATAATGCTGCAAGGGCGATTATGAAAGAATAAGAACTAAAAAGACCTGATCATCAGGCCTTTTTTAGTGTCTCGACAATTTTATTGTACGTTTCATTCGAAAATTGCTTAAAAGACGAATCTGGTAAAGGTTCGAATAATGTGATGGCTTTTTGTATTGACTGTAAAGCATTCGTTTTGTCTGCTAAAGCAAGGTAAGCCAATGCCTTATAGGCATGTTTTATATAAAAAATGGATAAGTCGAAAGGATGGTGAATATAGGAAGGTATCTCACTCTTTTCTATATTATCTATTGCCTCTTGATAATGCCCTAAACCGTATAAGGCCTTCCCTTTTTCGATATAAAGCCAAGGTCCGAAATGCTCCATCAGGAGAACATCCTCTGAATATTCATTTATTAATTCCATTGCTAGTCCATATTTATGCTGTTCAAAAGTTAAGGACACGAGTTTAAATAACTTATAGAAAAAGAGAGGTTTAAAATCTTCTACAAATTCCCCATATTGCTTTAACTTGTTTAAGTAGTAATCGGTCTTTTCCTTATCTTTGGACAGCATTGAATGTGCTGCAGCAAGACGGTATAATTCATCAATTAGGTATAAGATTCTTTTATCTTTAGAAAATGCTAGCGCATTCTCCATTATGTTTGTAGCAGCCTTTGCATTCCCTACCGCGAAGTAAAGTATCGCTTCATAATAATCTAAATCTAGGCGTGTCATGGGGTCAATAAAGGCATGTTTCGCCTCAATTTCTTTTCGCTCATTTTTAAAAATCGTTAGAGCTTCTGAGTAGTGATGCTCCTTAAATTTTTCAAGGGCATTGAATATCCCTAAAGAGGCTCGTCGGGCTGTTAAATTCATTTCGTCGTAAACCTTTGAGACATGCTGTACGAGTTCTTTCCAGCCACTTTTATTTTCATGAAAAAGGCTTCGACTGTAAATATCTAATAGTCTAGCTGATTCATATCCATGAGAGAGCTTATGAATATAAGGCTCAATCAACGTAATTAATGTTTTGTATTTATCCTTATTTTTTTCGTACTCCAAATTAATAAGTCCCTCAGCTATCTCCAATATTTCTCTGATTTCCTGGATACTTGTTTCACCCATTAATTCCGAAATACCAACTCCGAGTCGGTTCGAAATGTACTCTAGACTTTCCATTGAAGGCTTTGCTTTATTATTTTCAATTAAACTGAGCATACCCTTAGTAAGTTCGGATCCTGCAAGCTGCTCTAGGGTTAGTTTTTTCTGCTTACGTAGTTTTCGTATTTTTTCTCCCAGCATAATTGTGTATTTCACTCCTAAGATCTAATTAGTTTAATTATATTAAACTTTTAGTTGAAATGGAAGAACAAGAGGTGGTATAATTTGTTTAATTAAATTAAACTTTTGGAAGGTGTTTTCCGATGGATCAAGCATTAAAGTTAAAAAAAGCCACCTATCACCTATATACGTTTACGATAAGTAAGCTCATTTCAACATTTGGAGCACAAGTCTATGCATTTGCGATTAGTTTTTACATTTTACAAGTAACAGGATCTGCTACAAGCTTTGCTACCAATCTGGTTTGCAACATTCTGCCTAGAACACTAGCTTCGCCTTTCGCAGGATACATGGCAGATAAGTACTCAAAGAAGAAGATTATTATCTTCTCACAAATTGCTACAACATTGACGATTTTGGGACTATTAGGGGTTACTCTTACTTCAGGGTTATCACTACCTGCAATTTATGTTACGACATGTATTCTTTCACTTACATCTATGTTATCGGGAGTCACATTTACAGCTTCAATAACTGGGCTTATTGATAAAGACAGAATACAAAGAGCCATGTCTTTAAATCAGATGTCCATTTCATTAGCAGCCATTGCAAGCCCAGCTGTAGGTGGTTTGATGTATGGAGCCGTATCTATGTCAACGTTTCTAATTATTTATATTGGAGCATCTATTGTTGCAGTGCTATTAGAAGCAACTATGAATTTTACTCTATTTGTTAAACGAGAGAAGCTGGAAGGGGAACAGCCAAAAGAAACCGTGTGGCAAAGTTTAAAAGCTGGTGTGAGTTATTTAAAGTTACAACCTATCGTAATGACCATGATTTGGATTGCCTTGCTAGTCAATTTCCTATTTGGTGCATTTGAGGTAGGCTATTCATTTATCTTAATTGAAAAAATGAAAATGGAATCGCAGCATTTTGGCTTTACACAGGGAGCATTTGCAATAGGGATGCTACTAATGTCCATTTATTTTTCAGTGAGAAAAGAAGTCAAATATCCTTTTCTAGCTTCGAAGAGAGGAATTATTGGTATGGGGATTATCATGGGTGCCATTGGGGTTCCGGTGATGATAGAATTACCATACTACCTGATTTTAAGCTACTACATTTTAATGATGTTTAGCTTTGGAGTAATGGTGATGGTAGTAAACACACCACTTCAGGTTATGCTTCAAAAGGAAATTGATGATGAGTATAAAGGTCGTGTGTTTTCACTCCTAGAGACCATGGCTATGGCACTTATTCCATTAGGAATGGTCTTATACGGATTCCTTTATGATGTTTTACCAGCACAATGGATATTAGTAACGTCCTCAATCATACTCATTGTTGGAGTACTAATCTTGGCAAGAGGATCAGTGGTACGGAAGTTGCATCCTCAGTTTGGCCAGGATAAAAACGTTAAAGTAGAAGCGGGAACAGTTGTGTAATTTTAATAAAAATTACTTTAAGTTGAATTGATTAAAGCCCCAAGCTAGGGGCTTTTTGTCTTTTTAGGATTATGGTAATGATATAGGTAGCAATTCGGACAGGTGTACTATTTTTGCATTCTTTTCATATGCTTGAATATTGGCCTTAAGTGCACCAACTACTTTCTCACCAGTAATTCCTACATGTCCAATAGCAATGAGTGGACTACGGTTCTCAAGCTTTCTAACAAGAATGGAAGCTTGTTTATTAATATGTTGACTCGAATATTGATGGTCAAAGAACATATTATTCTCTAAATACGGAACGGATAACTCAGCAGCAATTTTAGGTATGACACTTTTGCTGGCCGTTTTACTATCTAAATAATATAAACCTCTTTCACTACAAACCTCTAAAATGATTCTCATAACCCGTTCGTCTTCCGTAGCCTTAGAACCCATATGATGATTCATACCAATTGCATGGGGAACATTATCTATCGCTTCTTCAACTCTTTTTCGAATTTCCTCATTACTTAGGTCTGTTGTGATTGCACCAGGACCCAGCCAGCTTTTCTTACCCCTTTTTGGCTCCAACGGTAAATGAACAATCACCTCATGACCTCTTGCATGTGCTAGTTTAGCGTCACGTTCTGTTGTGGGCATAAAAGGCATAATCGCTACAGTTAAGGGAATAGGGAGTGAGAGCATTTCCTCTGTCCCTTTCATGTTGTTACCAAAATCGTCAATAACAATGGCTAATACCTTTTTTGTATCAACCACAGCTGCTTCTGCGTTGTTCACGAAGCTTGAGAAAAGAAGAACCATCAAAAGAAGAATAATCCTCATAGGAACGACTCCTTTTTCTCTTACTGTCTCTCAAAAGGTTCATACTCATTCACACTAAGGATGAATATTTACTCTAGTTCCAATAGGGACAGTTCTAGCAAGTTCTTCAACATCTTGGTTATACATGCGAATACATCCTTTTGAAACAGCTTTTCCAATAGAACTAGGATTATTGGTCCCGTGAATTCCATAATGTTCCTTTGATAAACTCATCCACATTGTACCGTAAGGACCTCCAGGATTGGGAGCTTTGTTAATAATAATAAAGCTACCTAAGGGAGTTTGGTGTAATATTCTACCTACAGCAATAGGATAGTGCTTTTGCTTAACACCGTTTTTAAATAAGGTCAGTGTACGATTGTTTATTGATACATCAATAGTAAAAGGAATCGTTTCAGGAGTTGGATAGCCTGGTATTGAGATGGATTGGCCAGGATAGATGAGATTTGGATTAATTGAAGGGTTTGCGCTAATAATTGAGGCAATCGGGGTGCGATAATCTCTTGCTATCTGATTAAGGGTCTCTCCGGGCTTTATTGTATGAATCAAAGTGGACACCTCCTTTAAAATGGTAATAATATAAGTATATGTAGAATGAATTTGGAGTTTCTTACATTAATATGATTGTGAGGAGGAATAGAGGAATGAATTTGATTGATAAAGCGATTGTAATCGCAGCAAAGGCACATGCTGGACAGACTAGAAAATTAACAAACATCCCGTATGTAACACATCCATTTTCGGTAGGAATGTTATTACAAAAGGAGAACTGTTCAGAGGAAATTGTTGCAGCAGGAATCCTTCATGATACAGTAGAGGATACAGATATAACATATGAGGATTTGACAAACTTATTTGGACCTAAGGTTACAAGTCTTGTGCGGGCTGCTTCAGAGCAGGATAAAAGCTTATCCTGGGAGGAAAGAAAAAAGCATACCATTGAGCATTTAAAGAGTGCGGAGTTAGACGAAATAAAGGTTGTAGTTGCAGATAAATTACATAACCTGAAGAGCATAAAGGAAGATATTGAAGTTAGTGGAGAAGTTGTTTGGGATCGGTTTAATCGTGGAAAAAGCCAACAACATTGGTATTACTCGAGTATTGTAAAAGTGCTATCACCTAAGAAAGATGAGTTCAGATTAATAGGTGAATTAGAAGAAGTAGTAGTCGATGTATTTGGAACACTAGATACGATGTGATTTTTGGGGCCTGACCCCCAGTACGTTAAAGCGTTAACGTACTGGGGGTCAGGCCCCTTTTTAGGGATGAATAATAATAAGGTGGACGTTAGAAAATAATGAATATGCAATGATGAGACTAAAATTATAATAGTTAGATTGGAGGAAAGTATAAAATTATGAGCAAATATACAGACTCAGCAAAGGAATTGCTAGAGCATGTGGGTGGAAGCGACAATATATCGGTTGTAACCCACTGTGCAACTAGAATGAGGTTTGTTCTAAAAGATCCTACTAAGGCAGATGTTAAGGCCGTTGAGAATATAGGCCTTGTAAAGGGTACGTTTACTCAAGCCGGACAATTTCAGGTAATCATCGGCAATGAGGTTGCAACTTTCTATAATGAATTTTCTAAGATTGCAGGTGTAGGAGATACTGCTACGAAAGACGATGCCAAAGTGGCTGCAAAACAGAATATGAACTTGTTACAAAGAATGGTTTCACATCTGGCGGACATTTTTACTCCATTAATTCCAGCTCTAGTTGTTGGGGGTCTAATTCTAGGTTTTAGAAATGTAATCGGCGAAATCAAAATGCTCGAGGGCGGAACGAAAACGTTAGTTGAAGTTTCACAATTCTGGGCAGGTGCTCATGCATTCTTATGGTTAATTGGTGAAGCGATCTTTCACTTCTTACCGGTCGGTATCACATGGGCAATCTCACGTAAAATGGGGACAACTCAAATATTAGGTATCGTTCTAGGGATTACACTTGTTTCTCCTCAATTGTTAAATGCTTATGGCGTTGCTGGAGCCGAGAATATACCTGTATGGGATTTTGGGTTTGCTCAGGTTCAGATGATAGGCTATCAGGCACAAGTAATTCCTGCAATTTTAGCTGGCTTTGTGCTTTCTTATTTAGAATTAGGATTGCGTAAAGTTATACCAAACGTTATATCAATGATTTTTGTACCATTTTTTGCTCTAGTTCCTGCTGTCTTAATAGCACATGTTGTGTTAGGACCAATCGGATGGGCAATAGGATCTTGGATTTCTGATATCGTCTATTCGGGTCTAACTTCTTCGTTTGGATGGTTATTTGCTGCAGTATTCGGGTTCGCTTATGCCCCATTAGTTATTACTGGTCTTCACCATATGACCAATGCAATTGACCTTCAATTGATGAGTGAATTCGGCGGAACCAACCTTTGGCCAATGATTGCATTATCTAATATTGCCCAAGGATCTGCAGTTGTTGCTATGATTTTCTTAAATAGAAAAGATGAAAAAGAACAGCAGGTTTCAGTTCCTGCAGCAATCTCCTGTTATTTAGGGGTAACAGAGCCAGCCATGTTCGGTATCAATCTTAAGTATGCCTTTCCGTTTCTAGCTGCGATGATAGGCTCAATGATTGCGGCAATCATTTCGGTAGGTTCTGGTGTCATGGCGAACTCCATTGGTGTAGGTGGAATTCCGGGTATTTTATCAATACAGGTTCAGGATATGCTTATATTTGCTCTGGCTATGCTTGTGGCAATCGTAGTACCAATTGTATTAACATTTATTTTAGCCAAGACAAAAATGGGTGAAAATGCATATAAGCGTCTAGGGAAAACTCGTTAATTTTATCAATAGAAGAGTAGGTGCAATTGAATTTGACACATCCTTGGTGGAAAAAATCTGTTGTTTATCAAATTTATCCTAAGAGCTTTAATGATACAACAGGAAATGGTGTTGGAGATATTCAAGGGATCATTGAAAAGTTGGATTATTTAAAGGAACTTGGGGTCGATGTGTTATGGTTGACCCCAATTTACAAGTCTCCGCAACGAGATAATGGCTATGATATTAGTGATTATTACTCGATATATGAAGAATATGGTTCAATGGAAGACTTTGACCGAATGTTAGATGAAGTCCATAAAAGGGAAATGAAGATAATAATGGACATAGTAGTAAATCACACTTCCACAGAGCATGAGTGGTTTCATCAGTCGATGTCTTCAAAGGATAATCCATATCGAGACTTTTATTTTTGGAAAGACGGAAAAAATGGAAAGCCACCTACAAACTGGGCGTCTAAGTTCGGCGGATCAGCTTGGGAGTATGATGAAACGACTGGACAGTATTACTTACATCTCTTTGATGTAACTCAGGCTGATTTAAATTGGGAAAATGAAAAGGTACGTCATACAGTTTATGAAATGATGAATTTCTGGCTTGAAAAAGGAGTCGATGGATTCCGCTTAGATGTTATTAATTTAATTTCAAAAGACCAAGATTTCCCTAATGACGATGGTTCAGTCCCTCCAGGAGATGGAAGGAAGTTTTATACGGATGGTCCAAGAGTTCATGAGTTTTTCCGTGAAATGAACGAAGAAGTTTTTTCAAAGTATGACATCATGACAGTTGGGGAAATGTCTTCGACGACGATTGAAAATTGTATTAAGTATACAAATCCTGAGCGTAATGAACTAAATATGACTTTTAACTTTCATCATCTAAAGGTTGACTATCCAAATGGAGAGAAGTGGACAAAAGCTGAGTTTGATTTCTTAGCATTAAAAAAAATTCTTTCAACTTGGCAGGTTGAAATGCATAAAGGCTCTGGATGGAATGCGTTATTTTGGTGTAATCATGACCAACCACGTGTTGTATCAAGATTTGGGGATGATGATACATACCATAAAGAATCAGCTAAGATGCTAGCTACTACTATTCATTTAATGCAAGGTACACCCTACATTTATCAAGGTGAAGAGTTTGGAATGACTGACCCGAAATTCGATACAATTGATGATTATCGAGATGTAGAGTCTTTAAATATTTTCAATATAAAAAGACAAGAAGGTATGTCAGAGGAAGAGATTATTGAGATCCTCAAACAAAAATCTAGAGACAATTCTCGGACCCCGGTCCAATGGAATTCTAATGAACATGCAGGCTTTACGACTGGGACTCCATGGATAAACGTTGCCCTGAATTATAAAGAGGTAAATGCGGAGAAGGCACTAGACGATAAGGATTCTATTTTTTATCACTACCAAAAACTTGTCAGTCTTCGGAAAAAATACGACATCATCATTGAAGGTGATTATCAGCTAATACTCGAGGATGATGAATCGATTTTTGCTTACCTGCGTAATTCTGAAAATGGGAAATTGCTAGTGGTCAATAATTTCTATGGTCGAGAAACGAAGTTCAATTTGCCAGGAAACATAGATGTAGATGGATATAAAGGTGAGAAGTTACTTTCAAATTACAAAGATTCTTCGGATGATTGGAAAGAAATACTCTTACGTCCGTATGAGTCAATTGTATATTACCTGAAGAAATAAGGAGTGATTATATGCTAAAGAAGCTTTTTGGAAAAAGCAGTGAACCTGTTGTTGAACATATTACATCACCAATAAATGGCCGAGTGTTAGATATAACGGAAGTTCCAGACCCTGTTTTCTCACAAAAAATGATGGGTGAGGGAATTGCTATAGAACCTGCTGATGGACAAGTCGTTTCACCGGTTGACGGTGAGATAGTTCAAGTGTTTCCTACAAAACATGCCGTTGGAATCAAAACAAAATCGGGCTTAGAAATTCTAATCCATATAGGGTTAGAAACTGTAACCTTAAATGGAGAAGGCTTTGAGAGTTTTGTTCAGGCTGGTGACAAAGTAGCAAGAGGAGACAAACTTATCACATTTGACCTGAGCATTATTAAAGAAAAAGCGGCAAGTACCATTACACCAATGATTATAACCAATACAGACGAGGTCGTAGGGAACTTAGAAAAAAATATTACAAACACAGGGCAAGCGGGAGAAACGGAAGTGTTGACTGTAACCCTGAAATAAGTCTATCAAATATGTCAGGCCCCTGTGTATTTACATATAGTTAGTAATTGCGCCAGTCATTGGGTGTACGAGGTACCACCTTCTCGTTGCAGTGTGGTTATCAACTATATCAAATACTTGAATTAAATACTGGTTATTTATCGTATGATCATATTTTACATAGACTTCTGGTTGATTGGCTAAGCCTAATGCTCTTCTAACTAAGTTTTCAGCTTGTGTTTGTGTAAGTTTTTGATCTTTTTCAACATTGAGTAGCTTCATAGTGTTTGCTATTCCCTGAATAATCTCTTTATTGGCTACTACAAATAAATAGTGACTAAGAGAACCGCCAATAACATAAGGTTTCGGAAATTTAACAATTAAGGATGATTTATTATTAAAATCCTCTGATTGATCATTGGACGGTAAAATTAAGCATGCTGGTTGCCCATCAATGGTCATATCTACAATTTCGGGGTTAGAACCATATGATTCAAATTTATCGTGAGCATAGCTCTCACATACTTTGTTTAGTGGAGTTACATTACTTGGTTCAGAAGGAGGAGCTGCTATTATACTGGATACTTCAAAATAACCAGAGTCTCCTTCATACCTAATTGGGGAATGAGACACTTTACTCCAACCTCTTGGATGCATAAAGGCAATATGGTGAAATTGGTCAAAGAAATACTTCCAATCAATTGGTAAACAGACATACTGTCCAATTGTTAATTGATTGGGATTCGCTTGTGTGTTTAGTTGAATAATGGATTCAAGTGAAACATTAAACACTTGAGAAAGCTTATAAAAGCTATCTCCTTGTTTAAGTTGATAAGGAGTAGTGTTAGGTGGACAATATGCAAATGGAGAATCAGTTGGAACACAGATTGCTTGCCCTATTTGTAAATTGTTCGGGTTTGTATTGGGGTTTGCCTGGAGTAAGTAGTCTAATGGAATAGAGAAATAATGTGCAATTCGATAGTAAGAGTCACCTTCTTGAATGAAGTAGAATTTTCCGTTTGAACAGGATGGGAAATTCTTCTGTCTAGGTAGACATATTGTTTCACCAACAGCAAGTTTCTCCACATCTACAGTTGGATTGGCATCCTTAATCGCTTCTAAAGGTATTCGAAACTGTTGAACGATTTGATAGATAGTCTCTCCTTCTTTTACTTGATACGGTGTTAATCCAGGTAAACAAGACTTAGAATAGTTTGGCATCAAAAATAACCTCCCTTTCTAACACCAACCTATTCAAAATACAACCAAAATATGTCGGAAGGGGCCTGACCCCCACTGCGTTAAAGTGTTAACGTAGTGGGGGTCAGGTGTGGGTTAGAGGTGGTTGTTTATCCAGTTAAGAATATCATCATAGACCTCTTGTTTATTTGTTTCATTTAAAATTTCATGCCTAGCTTCTGGGTAAAATTTATAGGTTACATCGTGTAGTCCAGCAGATTTTAGTTGATTATAGCTTTGTACTACACCCTTTGTGTTTTTCCCAACCGGATCTTTGTCTCCTGATAAAAAGCAGACAGGAAGTTGCTTTGGAATTTTATCGTCCTCATCATATAGTGAGTTCAATCCCTTGAGAAAGTCCTCAAAAAAACCTGCAGTGAAAATGCCACCTGCTAGTGGGTCACTAATATACTTATCCACTTCTTTCTCATCACGACTTAACCAATCAAATTCTGTACGATTAGGTTTGAATGCTTTGTTATAGCTGCCAAAAGTTAAAGCATTCATTTTGCTACTAGGAGTTCGTCTTCCATGCTTTCGAGCTTCACGTACGGCTAGATAATGTCCTACCTTCCCAAGGAAACCAGGGTGTCCACCTGTTGCTGAAAAAATAACTCCAGTTACGAGGTCACCATGAAGTTGAATGTATCGTCTTGAAAGAAATGAACCCATGCTATGTCCCAGCAGGAAGATAGGGGTAGTAGGGTAATCTTGTCTAATCAGATCAGTCAACGTTTTCATATCTTCTACAATGGTTTCATATCCCTTCTCATCTGCAAAATACCCACGGTCAGAATCACGAGTTTCGGTATGCCCATGACCTCTGTGATCATTCCCAAACACGTATATACCATGACTTACTAAAAATGAGGCAAACTCATGATAGCGGTCGATATGTTCTGCCATGCCATGGGCAATTTGGACAATCGCTTTAGGTTCCTCTTCTGAAACCCACTTCTTTGCAAAAATATTCTTTCCGTCCTTAGCTGAAAAATTAAAGATTGTCTTTTGCATAATTGTCTTCCTCTCTAGGCTCTTATTCTTATTAAAGAGTATAAGTCAGAAAAATGCAAAAAATAACTAAAGTAAAAGCTGACGAATCATGGATTCTTTTATTCCATAACTAGTCAGCTTAGTCACTTCAGCGCTTTAACGTGCCGGGGGTCAGGCCCCCAAATTTTATAGAGAATCTTTAATGACTTTTTTCGAATAGAGGACAGATAAAAATCCGAAGATTGAGTAGAGTGCTGTATAAATTAGCATAACAATCAACATCGGTGTCCATAATTCGGTACCAAATAGAAACCAGCCGGATTGGACTGCGAAGTAACTATGTGATAAGCCAATTAATAATGGTATTCCAAAGGTAAGGATGTGTTTAACTTTGATTCCCTTTAGTAAATCTCCCTGTGTAAAGCCGAGTTTCCTAAGAATCGTAAAGCTTGAAATTTCATCTTCACTCTCATCCATTTGTTTAAAGTAGAGGATACACCCTGATGTAATTAAAAAGGTTAAACCTAAAAATCCAACAATAAACATAATGAGCCCCATATTCTTCTTCTGGTGATTAATAAGATCAAGGCGAGATTCATGTGGTACGCTGCTACTAAAATTCGTCTGTTTAAAAACTTCATTTGCTTTCTTAATCTGCGGTTGGTCAATTACATCGATTCCAATGTAGACATATGATTTCTTTTGAATTTCTGGGTTAATATCCTGTTTTAACTGTTGAAAGACTTTTTCATCTACAATTGCAGTCGGTAGCCCACCATTTGTGAAATAACGTGATAAGATAAAATCTCTCTTCAGTCCTAAATATTCTTGCTGAATGATCTTTGTTTTACCTTTTATTTCGATTTTTCCTGACTCT